>CAZFZB010000072.1:0-14256 GCA_964523415.1 uncultured Chromatiaceae bacterium
GACCAGATATTTCCCAGCACGGCTTGTATCATTCAGCCCCGGCTGGGTATCAAGGGCGTGCCTGCCTTCGATGTTCAAGCGGTGTGCGCGGGGTTTGTCTATGCCCTGAGCGTCGCCGACAAATATATTTGCACCGGCAGTGCAAAGCGTGCCCTAGTCATAGGCGCGGACACCATGTCGCGACTCCTGGACTGGCAGGACCGTTCGACCTGTGTCCTCTTTGCTGACGGGGCCGGGGCCGTGGTCCTGGGTGCCTCCGAAGAACCGGGCATCATCTCCACCCATATCAGCGCCGATGGTGCCTATAAGGATCTGTTACAGGTCCCCAAGGGTATAGGCCGGGGTGGTTGCGAAGACCCCTACCTCGAAATGCGCGGCAACGAGGTCTTTCGCTGGGCGGTCAGTACCCTGGGCCGCATCGTCGAGGAGACTCTCGAGGCCAATGGTATGGATAAGTCGGAGATCGACTGGCTGGTACCCCATCAGGCCAATATTCGCATCATTCAGGCTACGGCCCGTCGTCTCAATCTGCCTATGGAGCAGGTTGTGGTGACCGTTGCCGATCATGGCAACACCTCCGCCGCCTCCATCCCCTTGGCCCTCGATACGGCTGTGCGCGATGGGCGTATCCAGCGGGGCCATACTATCCTCATGGAAGGTTTCGGCGGTGGCTTTACCTGGGGCTCGGTGTTGGCGCGCTTCTGAACCCAACCCTTGTTGCTATGGATGCCCACATGAACAAGCATATCGCCATCGTCTTTCCGGGACAGGGGTCCCAATCCGTCGGCATGCTTGGCGAATTGGCGGCGGCTTGGCCGCTGGTCCGCGAGACCTTCGACGAGGCCTCCGAGACCTTGAACCTGGACCTGTGGCACCTGGTGCGTGAGGGTCCCAAGGACTTGCTCGATCGCACCGATATCACCCAGCCCGCCATGCTCGCTGCGGGTGTCGCCGTCTGGCGGGTCTGGAACCAGGCAGGAGGCCGACAGCCGGCCTGGATGGCGGGCCATAGCCTGGGCGAGTTCACCGCCCTGGTCTGTGCCGAGGCCCTGACCTTTTCCGATGCCGTGGCCCTGGTCGCTCAGCGTGGCCGCTTCATGCAGGAGGCTGTGCCCGCCGGCGATGGCGCCATGGCCGCCGTGCTCGGGCTTGCTGACGATCAGATCGCCTCCGTTTGCCTCCAGGCCGCTCAGGGGGAGATCCTGGAACCCGTCAACTTCAATTCCCCGGGTCAGGTCGTCATTGCCGGCGATGTGGCGGCGGTGGAGCGGGGTATCACGGCCGCCAAGGCGGCTGGCGCCAAACGCGCCCTGCTCCTGCCCGTCAGCGTACCTTCCCATTGCTCCCTCATGCGGCCCGCCGCCGAGCGACTGGCGGAAGCCCTGGCGGCCATCACCCTAAGGGCGCCCCGGATCCCTGTCCTACACAATGTCACCGTCGATGCCGTGGCTGATCCAGTGGCCATCCGTGACCGCCTGGTGCGCCAACTCTATAGTCCGGTGCGGTGGGTGGAAACGGTGCGGTGCCTGGCGAACCAGGGAGTCGGACTCCTGTTGGAGGCTGGCCCTGGCAAGGTGCTCGCGGGTCTGACGAAGCGCATCGATGACCGGCTGGAGGCCTTGGCGGTCCTGGATCCCAAGGGCCTGGCCCTAGCTCTGGAGACAACGAATCATGCTTGAGGGTGAAATCGCCCTGGTAACGGGGGCCTCACGGGGCATAGGTCAGGCCATAGCCTTGGCCCTGGGCCGGGCTGGGGCCGTGGTCGGTGGTACCGCGACCACGGAGGCCGGTGCCGAGCGTATCAGCGAGACCCTGGCCGCCAACGGCTGTGAGGGCGCCGGTCTGGTCCTGGACGTCGCCGATCCGCTTTCCGTGGACAGTCTCATGGAACGTATGAGGTCGGATTTGGGCGAGCCCAGCATCCTGGTGAACAACGCCGGAATCACTCGGGACAACCTCTTGATGCGCATGAAGGAATCCGAGTGGAACACGATAGTGGACACCAATCTCGGCTCTGTTTATCGTATGTCCAAGGCTTGCCTGCGTGCCATGACCAAGGCACGCAAGGGGCGCATCATCAACATCGCCTCGGTGGTTGCCGTCATGGGCAATGCCGGTCAGGCCAATTACGCGGCGGCTAAGGCCGGTATGATCGGTTTTAGCAAGTCCCTGGCTCGCGAGGTGGGTTCCCGGGGTATCACGGTCAACTGCGTAGCGCCTGGGCTGATCGATACCGACATGACCCGCGCCCTGGATGAGGCCCATCAGCAACAGATTCTGGCCGGTATCCCTTTGGGGCGCTGGGGCTCGGTGGAGGAGGTGGCCGCGACCGTGGTCTTCCTGGCGTCCCCTGGGGCGGCCTACATCACGGGTGAAACCCTCCATGTGAACGGCGGCATGTGGATGGTCTGACGCGACATCAGGCGTGCCCCGGGGTGCCTTTCATCCGTCATCGAATACGCCTAGAATAGGCACCGCCCTTTTTGGGGCGATATTTTTAATCCGTGAGGGTCGAATACAATGAGTAGCGTTGAAGAGCGAGTCCGCAAGATCGTAGTGGAGCAGTTGGGTGTCAAGGAGGAAGAGGTGACCCTCGAGTCATCCTTCGTCGATGACCTCGGCGCCGACTCCCTGGATACCGTCGAGTTGGTGATGGCCCTGGAGGAGGAATTCGAAACCGAGATCCCGGATGAGGATGCCGAGAAGATCACCACGGTCAAGCAGGCCATCGATTATATCAACGCACATCAGGCCTAATCAGATCGCGGGCGGGTGGGTGGCGCCAGTGGGCGCGGCCACCAGCCGGATTCCGGATCAGGCTCCCGATTAGGTTCGAGGGTATTTTCTATGTCGATCAGAAGGGTTGTAGTCACCGGCGTCGGCCTTGTCGCCCCGGTGGGACTGGATACCAAGTCTGGGTGGGAGAACATCCTGGCCGGACGTAGCGGTATTCAGCCCATCACCCATTTCGAGATAGCGCCCTTTTCTACCCGGTTTGGTGGGCCTATCTACGGTTTCGATCCCGAGATCTACGTCCCCAAGAAGGACGTCAAGAAAATGGATAAGTTCATCCATTACGGTATTGGCGCCGGGAGCCAGGCCATGGAGGATTCAGGCCTCGAAATCACGGAGCAGAATTGCCGTCGCATCGGCGTCGCCGTCGGCTCCGGTATTGGCGGTATCGCCGGCATTGAAAACAGCTATGCGGCCTATCTCCAGGGGGGACCTCGCAAGATTTCGCCCTTCTTTGTGCCCGCCAATATCGTCAACATGGTGGCCGGGGATCTCTCGATCAAATATGGCCTCAAGGGGCCCAATTACTCCATCGTTTCTGCCTGTAGTACCGGTACCCACAACATCGGCGAGGCCGCCCTCATGATTCGCCACGGCATGGTCGATGCCATGCTTGCCGGCGGCGCTGAAATGGCGACCACTCCGGTCGGGCTCGGTGGCTTTGCCGCCGCCAAGGCCCTGTCCACCCGGAACGATGCCCCTGAGCTGGCCAGTCGTCCCTTCGATCGTGATCGCGATGGATTCGTCCTCAGCGATGGCGCCGGCGTCATCATGCTCGAGGAATACGAGATGGCCAAGGCGCGGGGGGCCAACATCTATGCCGAGTTGGTTGGCTTCGGAATGAATTCCGACGCCTACCATATGACAGCCCCCTCCGAGAACGGCGAGGGTGCCGCCGAATGCATGCGCCTGGCGTTGGAGATGGCGGCTATAGGCCCCGATCAGGTGGACTATATCAATGCCCATGGCACCTCGACCCCGGCCGGCGATATCGCCGAGACCAAGGGTATCAAGCGGGCCTTCGGTCAGGACGCTTATCGGGTAGCAGTCAGTTCCACCAAATCCATGACTGGTCATATGTTGGGAGCAGCGGGGGGGGCCGAGGCCATCTTCACCCTGCTTGCCATGCGGGATCAGGTTGCGCCACCTACCATCAATTACGACACCCCGGATCCTGATTGCGATCTGGACTATGTTCCCAACGTTGCCCGTCCCATGAAAATCGATGTGGCGATCAGCAACTCCTTTGGCTTCGGCGGCACCAACGGTTCCCTCGTCTTCCGGCGAATCTGAGGCCAGTACAGATGCCGGTTTCGCCAATGGCGCTGGGCCTGGGGAAGATCCCCCCGGGACACTGATCGCCGTTTCAGGGGCGGCCGCCTCCAGAACGGAAGGCGGCCCTGGACAACCGCAGGTCCCCAAACCCCTCAGGCGTAACCGCCTAAGAGCCTTGGGGATCTTCCTGTTATTGGTGCTCGCCCTGTCCCTGACGGGGCTGGGAATCCTCGCCGACTACCGTGCCTTCAAGTCCAGACCGCTCCCGGTGCCCGGGAAGGCGGGGCCTGATCAGAACTTCCTGTTCGAGATCCCCCCCGGTATGTCCCTGCGCAGCCTGGCCGGAGACTTGACGGCTCAGGGGGTACTGGAACACCCCTATTATTTCCTTGTCCTCGCCTATTTACGTGGCGATGCGGCGCGGGTCAAGGCTGGGGAATATGAAATCAGACCTGGCATGACCCCGGACGCCCTCCTCGACAAGCTAGTCAAGAACCAGGTCTTCCAGCGATCCATAACCCTCATTGAGGGCTGGACTCTTGCCCAACTCCTGACGGCCCTGGCCAAGGATGACCGCCTGGTAGCCAAGCAGGAAGGGACCAGCCCCCAGGACCTGATGGTCACCCTGGGTCGGCCTGGCCATCATCCCGAGGGACGCTTCTTCCCCGATACCTACCATTTCACCAAGGGCACCAGTGATCTCGATATCCTGGGACGTGCCGCCCAAGCCATGGATAGGGTGTTGTCCGAGGAGTGGCGGGACCGCGCCCCCGGTTTGCCCCTGGAGAGCCCGGATCAGGCCCTGATTCTGGCCTCCATCATCGAAAAGGAAACGGGCCAAGCCAGTGAACGCCCCAAGATTGCCGGTGTCTTCATCCGACGGCTGCAACTCGGCATGAAGCTCCAAACGGATCCCACCGTCATCTATGGCCTGGGGGCTGCCTTCGATGGCGATCTCCGCCGCGCCGACCTGGCTCGGGATACGCCCTACAACACCTATATCCGGCCTGGCCTACCGCCCACCCCTATCGCTCTGCCAGGCCGGGCCGCCATCCATGCTGCCTTGCACCCGGAGATTGGCGATTATCTCTACTTTGTCGCCAAGGGGGATGGCAGTCACTGGTTCTCCGCCTCCCTGGAGGAACATACCAAGGCGGTACGTCGCTACCAATTGGGTCAACGGGAGGATGGGGGCAAGCCATGAGTTCAAGAGGACAATTCATCACCCTGGAGGGTATCGAGGGAGCGGGCAAATCGACTCAGTTGCCCTTGATACAAGCCACCCTCGCCCAACTGGGTTACCCGGTTCTCCTTACCCGAGAGCCAGGGGGCTCCCACATTGCCGAGCGAGTGCGCCAGGTCCTGCTCGACCCCGACTGTCAGGGTATGTCCGCGAACGCCGAGTTGTTGCTGGTCTTTGCCGCCCGGGCGGAACACCTGGAAAAGATCATCCTTCCGGCCTTGGAGCTTGGTGTCTGGGTGGTTTGCGACCGCTTTACCGATGCCAGTTACGCCTATCAGGGCGGTGGCCGCGGGGTGGAACCTGGGCGCATCGCCGAATTGGAGCACTGGGTGCAGGGGAAGCTCCGCCCGGACCTGACCCTGCTGTTCGATCTACCCGTGGCCATGGGCCTGGAACGTGCCGGCAAGCGTTCGGCACCGGATCGCTTCGAGAGCGAAACGGAGCGCTTTTTTTCGGGTGTCCGCTCGGCCTATCTGGCTCGCGCCCGGGCCGAGCCTGAACGGATGCGCCTTATCGATGCCAGTGCCCCCCTCGCACAGGTGAGCCAGGCTGTCGTTACCCTCATCCGCGCCTATGCCACTGGAGAAGGGGTTGCCCCTCGATGACCTCCCCCTCGCATCTGGAGGTCCTCCCGCCTTGGCTCAAGGAACCCTGGGCGGCCCTGCAAGGCGCCATTCAGGCCGATCACCTTCCCCATGCCCTGTTGCTGACCGGCCCCGCCGGGGTGGGTAAGCGACTCCTGTTCGAGGCCTTGGGCAGGTCCCTCTTGTGTCCGAGTAAGGTGCCGGGGGGGTGGGCTTGCGGTAACTGTCCCGATTGCCGCTTGCTGGCTGCCGGTACCCATCCGGACCTGGTGCGCGTGGGGCCCGATGAGGAAGGTAAGTCCGGTGAGATAAAGGTGGATGCCATCCGCGCCCTGGCCGACACCGAGGGTCTGACTGCTCATCGCGGCGGCTGGAAACTCATTCTCATCGACCCGGCGCATCGCCTGAATACCTCGGCCGCCAATGCCCTCCTCAAAACCCTGGAGGAGCCGGCCCCCAGTACCTGCTTTTGTCTGGTCAGCGAACAGCCCAGCCGGATGCCAGCGACGATTCGCAGCCGTTGTCAGGTCCTGCGCCTGGCTGCGCCTCGCGAGGCGGAGGCCCTGGCCTGGCTGGTGCCGAGAATTCCTGGATTCGATGCGGTCACCCTGCTGCACCTGGCCCATGGTGGCCCTTTGCGTGCCCTGGAACTGGCAAACCCGGAGCGCCTGGCGTTACGCGGTCGGCTGATTACCGGGTTTGTCGAGGTGGCGCAGGGTCACCGCGATCCCCTCGCCGAGGCGGCGACCTGGAACCAGGCCGAACCCGCCTTGCTCATCGATTGGCTGGGAGGCTGGATCAGCGACCTGTTACGGCTTCTACCGAGCCTCGTCGGAACGCGGCCGCGGCTGATCAACCCCGATCGGGAGGGCGAGCTCAGGTCTCTGGCGGCTCGCGTGGATGCTGGTGCCGCTCATCGCCTCCTACGCCGGGTCTGGCAGGCAGGTACCAGCGACATCTCAAATCTCAACCGCCTGCTGCTCTTTGAGACCTGGCTGCTGGAATGGGCCCGTCTCACTCATCCCGCCGCGGGCCCTTACCCTCGATAAGAGATAAGACCATGGAACCAGCCGACGTGGGCCCCCGCCCCCGCATCCTCAAGGTGGCAATCCGCGATAAGGCCGCCCTCTACGCCGCCTACATGCCCTTCATCCAGAATGGCGGCCTCTTCATCACCAACAGCCGTCGCTACGAACTGGGGGATGATATCTTCCTGGTTCTCCAATTGTTGGACGATCACGAGAGCTTACCCATCGCTGGAAAGGTAATTTGGGTCACCCCGCCCGGCGCCGAGGGCAACCGCGCCATTGGTATCGGCATCCAGTTTGGTGACCAGGACAAGGGGGCGGCGCGTGGCAAAATCGAGCTATATCTGGCCGGTATGCTGGAGTTGGATCGACCCACCCATACCATGTAACTGATCGCTTATCCTCAACCTCCGGCAGGTGAAAACCGATGCTCGTCGATTCCCATTGCCATCTCGACCGGGTCAGTCTCAAGGCCTATGACAAAGATTTCGGTCGCTTCATGGCCGAGACCCTGGCCAGCGGGGTAGGGCGGATGCTCTGCGTCGCCATCGACCTGGAGCATTACCCTAAAATGCGCGCCCTCGTCGAGCCTTATCCCCAGATTGCGGTGTCGGTGGGCGTTCATCCCAACGAGGTCAACCGTCGCGAACCCGAGGTCGAGGAACTGGTGGCCCTGGCGGCGGACCCCCGCAATGTCGCCATTGGCGAGACGGGGCTCGATTATTATCGGAGCGAAGGGGACCTGGCCTGGCAGCACCGGCGTTTCCGCACCCACATCGCCGCCGCCAAGGCCTGTGGTAAGCCCCTGATCATCCATACCCGCGAGGCGCGCACGGATACCATCCACATCTTGCGTGAGGAGGGGGCCAGGGAGGTCGGGGGCGTGTTGCACTGTTTTACCGAGGACTGGGACATGGCCAGTCAGGCCCTGGACCTGGGCTTTTACATCAGTTTCTCCGGCATCATCACCTTCCCTGGGGCGGATGAACTACGCCAAGTCGCCACCAGGGTACCGCTGGACCGGATGCTGATCGAAACCGATAGCCCCTACCTGACCCCCGTGCCTCACCGAGGGCGCCCCAATGAACCGAAATACGTCGCCCATGTCGCCCAGTGCATTTCCGAACTACGGGGTCTGGAGACGGATCAGGTCGTAGCCGCGACCCATGACAACTTCATGAGACTTTTCGATCCTTTGGTATAGGTCCCAATTCAGCCACCTGAATCAGTCCTGGCCACCCCTGGCAAGAAGGGCATCGATTTGCTGGGTCGCCTCTTCCCAATTCAGGCTGTCGAAACTGGGATCGAAGCCATGTTTCTCGGCGAGATAGTAGGCGGCCTCGCGAATCATGGCCTCGCGATTCTCCGCATCCACGAGGGTCGGCGGGGGCAAGGTCTTGGATCTTGCCGGGGCGGGCTTGGGGGCGGGGCTGGCAGCCACGGCGGGCTTGCGGGCGCGTGGCGCCGTCGCCGTGGTCGCCTTGGCGGCAACGGGGGCGGTGGCCTTGGGGGCCGGAGCCGGGGTTGCGGCTGAGGCCTTGGCGGTGCTGGCTGCCGGGACCGGCCGGGTTGCGGCATTTCCAGAAGTGGCGGCTGGTCGGGCAGGGGTCTTGCGGACCGGTGCCGGGCTCTTGGCGGCAGGTGTTGTCTTGACCTCCTGGGCTGAGGTAGTCGCGGGGGTTGGAATCGTCGGGGTCTTAGGCGTGACCGGGACGGCGGCTGTCTTCCGCGTCGTGGTCTTCTTGGTTACGATCTTGTTGTCATCAGCCATGGTTGATCAATGTCCTCTTCTTTATATATGCAGCCACTTTATGGGTATTGCTCGCATCCGAGCCCTACGGGGCACTCGATAACTTGCATACCTTAGCGTGCAATGATATAGCGGAAAGGGGGAATTCTGAAATTTTATGCCCTGCCCACGGTCCCCGGGGGGATGTGAGATGCCATGGCCATGAACCGCCAATCCGCCAGCCTCCCGAGCTACCTTAGGCTCCTGAGTTGCCTGGGCCCTTTGCTGATGGGTCTCCCCTGGGGCCTGGCCTGTGACCAATCCTTAGCTGGGAATCTGGACCTGCCACCCTGCAGTCCCGCCGACCCTGGCGCCTGCATCACCTCCGGCCTGCGGTACGAACATGGCGTCGGCATACCACAGGATCTGGATCGCGCCATTGGCCGCTATTGCGAGGCCGCCCAACTGGGGCTGGCCGATGCCCGCTACCATCTCGGCTGGCTCTATGTCAGCGGCAGACTCGGAAAGATCGATGAGGTTCTAGCCGCGGCCTGGTTCAAAACCGCCCTCGAGTTGGGCCACGCGCAGGCCGGCCAACAATTGCAACGCCTGGAGGCTGGGAACCTGGAACTGGATTCCAATCCTGCCTGCGTGCTCCGTGCAGCGATGGTCAATCGCCGTATCGCCGACCTTCGTCCCCCGGTGTCACCCGATCCGCCCTCCGCACCCGCTGGCCCCAATCCCGGCCCAGACCAACCCCGTCTTCGTGAGATCGGCTCTGCTGACATCATTGCCCTGGTTAGGCGTCTGGCGCCTGATTACCACCTGGATCCCAACCTGGTGCTGGCCGTCATCGAAACCGAATCCAACTTTGCCCTCGACGCCCTGTCGCCCCGGAACGCCCAGGGGCTGATGCAGCTTATCCCCGCCACCGCTGAGCGTTTTGGCGTCGCCAACGTCTGGGACCCGGTGCAGAATCTGCGCGGCGGCATGGCCTATCTGCGCTGGTTGCTCGATCACTTCGACGGAGAAATGGAATTGGCCCTGGCCGGATACAATGCGGGCGAACAAGCGGTCGCCCGGTATGGTGGCATACCCCCCTATCCCGAGACCCAGGCCTATGTGAGGCGCATCCAGCAGCGCCTGGGCAACGATTCCCGCGCTCCGGCTGGCGGCGCGGTCTTGACGACAGCGCCGCCCGTAGCGGATGACCGGAGGAGTTAGTGGCTACCACCTGGATCATGGTCTTGTCTCAGGATTCTTGAACCCTGATCCTGGCGGGGATCCATGAGTGCAAGACTGAGAGTGTGTAGGTGACCCAGCTCTGGGGATCGGTTCCGATCGCTAAGGCCCATGACTTGGCCATCCCATGGAACTGGCTCCGGTCAGTTCGGTCAAGGACTAATCACCCGGACGGGCAGCCCCTGTCAGCCTTTGACGTTGCGGGCTATCAATACCAAATCCTGTTTGATTCTTGTGGCTCCCAATTAGCCATCGATGGCAGGTAAAGATCGCCCCGCGAGAGCAATCTGCCCCCTCATCGCCCACGCCTTCGATGTCTTTCCGAATCTTCATCAGGGTCACTACGTTCAAACAGGACCTTCAAATAGAACCTTGGGGGGACCGCCGAGAGAAGCCCTGCAACACGCCTGGTCGGGTACTTTAGGGTGCGGTTCCTCAACCTTATTTTCCACGAGCCACACAGGTCTGATCGCACTGTTCCCGGCTGGTGAATGGTATGGGGCCATGGCAAGAACCGTAGCGAAATGAGCGGCAGGTGTCGCTGGGGTAATGGTAGTAGAAGCCCGGCATAGTGCCGTCGCAGTTTCCATTTTTAGGTCTCTCGGCACAAATCACCGGGAGGTCGTTAGTTGTGGCTATATGGGTCGCAGAGCATGCCACCAAGAATAGGGGGGTGAGAGGTAACAAGGCATGGATCAAACGCACGGCAGTCCCCAGCATGTCATCCGCCTGAAGAGGCGACGAAAAGTGACGCATGGTACGTCCCGACGCCCTGTTTCGCCACATGAATCATAATGAGAATCCCTCAGCCCTAAGGAAATCGTGTTCATGCTCCTCCCCGATACCTGTCTGCCGATGCCTGATTACGGCGGTGGCAGCATCGTAAACCTCATGGCATCCCTCATTCGGGGTCGCGGCGGGGAGGCGGCATACCCCAACCTCCGCCTGCTTCCGCCGGATGACATTCAGAGGTACACCAATGTGTTGTTATTGGTTATCGATGGCCTGGGGGCGAACTGGCTGGCGGAGCGATCGCCGACCGGCATTCTGAGTCGCCATCAAGTCGGGACCATCACCTCGGTATTCCCCACCACTACGGCCGCCGCCATCACCACCTTCTTGACGGGTGATGCGCCTCAGCAACACGGCATCACCGGCTGGTTCACTTACCTTCGCGAACTCGGGTGTGTCATGAGCGTGCTGCCCGGTCATCCACGTTATGGGGGCGTCGGCTTTCGGCAGGCAGGCGTTGATCTAGCGGCACTCCTGGGGCACAAGGATCTGGCCAGCCGGATTCGCACCCGCGCCTTTTTTCTCACCCCGGCCCAGATTACCTATTCCGACTTCAATCTTGCCCACCTGGGTTCGGCCCAGGCGCGACCCTTCACGAATTTGCAGGATATGTTTCGCCAGGCTTCCCGCATTCTGCGTTCGGACAGGAGCCCCAAGTACCTCTATCTTTATTGGCCTGGTCTGGATAGCCGTGGTCACGAGGCAGGTATGGCCAGTCCCTTGGTGGCACGCCACCTGGAGGCTATCGAACAGGCGCTAACGGATTTCATGGTCGCCTGTGCCGGCACCGAAACCCTGGTGCTGGTGACGGCCGACCATGGCCTGATCGACTCCAGACCCGCGGACCGCATCGACCTGGCGAACCACCCAGAACTGGCAGCCTGTCTATCCCTGCCGCTTTGCGGGGAACCCCGCGCCGCCTTTTGCTATCTGCGCCCCGGCCACGTCCAGTATTTCGAGGATTATTGCCAGCAGGTTTTGAGTGGCCATGCCCTGCTCAGACCTAGCCAGGAGTTGATTAGGCTTGGGCTATTGGGGCTGGGCGAACCCCATCCTCGGTTAGAAGAGCGAGTGGGGGACTATACCCTATTGATGACGGGTGAGAGCGTCATCCGAGACCGGTTGCCTGGCGAGAGGGACCTGGTTCAAATTGGCGTTCATGGTGGCCTGAGCGAAACCGAGTTGTACGTGCCACTTTGCCGGTTGTAAGGCCCTTGCACACTTGAATATGCGGCTCTATTTCGCCTTGGGCAGTGGGTGACTAGGTACGGGGGTAGGCGGTCCCTTGCCAGGCGAGGCCTGGCGCGAAGAGGCCCCACCGGGGTTTCGAGCAGTTGGAACCGGTCTGCCGGGATGGCGCGCCTCAGCAGACCGGATCCATTCATGGACACTCCCTGGGCTGGGGGATAAAGGGGGGCGAAACCTAGGGTGAATTTTGCAGAATTTACGCAACTTGTCACAACTAACTGAAGCCTTTGCGTATAATGAAGGGGTGCTAAGCGGGAATAGGCAATGTCACTGCTCGGCAGCGAAAACTACCACAGCCCTGACCCGGCGAATGGTAGCTGGATCCTGCTCCATGCAGGTTCTAGACGGACCTAATCCCAGGTCGGGGATGTCCTTGATTAACCAATGTATCTACACCTAGAGGATCCTGCCATGAAGAACTTCCTCCTGAAACTCTGGAAAGACGAGGAAGGTGCCGAATTTGTCGAATGGGTCATCATCGTCGCCCTGATTGCCGTCGCCGCCGCTGCCGTTTACGGCACTCTGGAAAGTACGCTCGGAACGAAGCTGAATGACATCATAAATAACATTGGTAAATAATTGGCTAAGGTTAAGCCGCTTTCCTTCGCGGGGTGGCAAGACCCCGCGTTATCCTCGCCTTGGTCACTCGGGACGCTATGAGCCTTGAGAGTCTTGGCCCCTCTGATTCCCTCGCATTACCCCTAGCCACCTATAGCGTTCTTGTCTTCTTGGCCTGCCTGGCGGCTGGCATCGACATCCTCACGCGTCGGATCCCCAATCTGCTCATTCTGTCGGGTGCAATCTTGGGTCTTGTCCTCGCCGCTTGGCAGGGAGGGGTTTCTTCTGTCACCCTCAGCCTGGGTGGGCTCTTGGTCGGGTTCCTGCTCCTGCTCCCCGGCTATTTGCTCCGCATGACCGGCGGGGGCGATGTCAAGCTCATGGCCAGTCTGGGGTCTTTGCTCGGGCCCAAATTGATCCTTTACGCCTTTGCCCTCTATATCCCCGCCGGGCTGGTTTGGGCCCTGCTCTATGCCACCTATGCCTTTGCCTTTCAGGGGGCTGGATCTCCCTTTGCCCGCTACTGGGCCTTGCTGCGGACCTTACTGGTCACTGGCCAAGTGGCCTATGTGCGCCCCCTACCCAACGAGGCCCTGGGTCGACGCCTGCCCATGGCACCCGCTATCGCCTTTGGCGTCATCGCCGCGCCCCTCCTGTTTGTCCCTTGAGCCCTGCTAGTACCTCTGAGTTATCCCACCCTTGGCAATGATCCTGACACTACGCTAGACTCAATCCCGCTTTGTTATCAGGGAACGCAAAGTGGGCGATCAGCAGCGGGTGTACGCTCTGCGGCAACAGGGACCAATTCTTCAATTCGGACGGCTTGCAGGGCGATCGCTATGCACAGGGGCAGCCTCTTTACGATCTTTGCTTCGCTGATCCTGGCCGCCCTCATTGCCTGGATGGGCAACAACTGGATCGAAACTAAACTCGACAGCAAGGGAAAGCCGCCCGAGATGGTCAAGGTATTGGTGGCGGCCCAGGATATTCCCATCGATACCAAGATCGACCAGACCCTGATTAAATCCATGGATATGCTCCCCGCCAGTGCTCCGGCGGGGTACGAGACTTCCCCCGACAAGATCCTCGGTAAAAGGCTCAAAGAGCCCATCTACCAAGGGGAACCTATTCTCGCCCGGCGACTGCTGGCGGATGCCGATGCCAGTCTGCTGTCGGTCACCCTCACCCCCGGCAAGCGGGCCCTGGCCGTCAAGGTGGACGATATCATTGGTGTCTCCGGTTTTATCCTCCCTGGCAGCCATGTGGATGTCATCGCATCGGGTGGTGGCCAGGGAACCCGTACCGTCCTGCAAGACATCAAGGTTCTCACCGTCGGTCAGGCGCTAAAGGCGGAGGGCGGCACCCTGCGGGTTGGCTCCGTGACCCTGGAAGTGGATCCTCGTCAGGCCGAGGTCCTTACGGCGGCGACCCTGAACGGCACAGTCAGGTTGGCGTTGCGCCACCAGTTGGACCGAACCTTTGTCGAACCTCCCAGACCAGGGACCCCGGCAATGGAGGCCGAGGCAATGGCCTCGGCCGGATCGCAAGCAGCGAACCTTATCACCGCCAATCCCGCCAGGCAGATGAGATCCATCACCGTGATCAAGGGCATGAATGAGATAGTTACGGGGGTCCCCTGGGAAGTCCAGCCGGGATTCCAGACCAAGGCAACCCCTGAAACCCAGGTTTCCCCCGGGTCCGCCTCTGAGGTCAGGCCATGAAGCGGATATCCCTGCCTCTGCCAATGGCCTCCCGTCGGTACTG
>CAZFZB010000073.1:0-13990 GCA_964523415.1 uncultured Chromatiaceae bacterium
CTATCGTGCCTACGTTGACATGCGGCTTCTTGCGTTCGAATTTGGCTTTGGACATCCCGATCTACCCTAAATGTACTCGTTAGTTTGTCTTGATAACGGCACTGGCGGCTTGCCCGCCATTACCTCGCAATATGGGACAGATTACCTTGTATTTTGGCGCATCCATCAAGATGCCCGAACGCGAGTTGCCGGTCATCCCTAACAACTCCGTAATGGCCGACGCGGCCTCATTTGACTTAAAGTGGCCCAACTGCCGCCAATCGGATCACTAAGCCTAGACGCGACGACCACCGAACCCGGTTTACCCGGTTCCCTCATGGCCGTCTTATATCAAGAGCCGATAAATAGAATTAAGGGCTTATCCAATCTCAATAGCCTCTATAGGCTATCGAATCGCCTACCCTTGTTACCACCGGTAATGCGAGAAGGCTTTGTTAGCCTCTGCCATACGGTGCGTATCTTCCTTTTTCTTGACTGCCGTGCCACGTGAATCAGCCGCATCCATGAGTTCACCCGCCAACCTCAAAGCCATAGATTTCTCAGAGCGCTTTCGAGCGGCATCTATCAGCCAGCGCATTGCCAGGGAATTCCGGCGTTGCGGGCGTACCTCGACGGGAACCTGGTAGGTCGCACCACCTACACGCCGGGACTTAACCTCGACGACGGGGCGGACATTTTCCATTGCTTGGTCGAGCATGCTTAAAGGCTCACCCCCCTTTTTGGTGGCCATGGTTTCCAAAGCGCCATACATAATGCGCTCAGCAACGGCCTTCTTACCGTCTTCCATCAGCATATTGACGAATTTGGCTAGCAAATTACTCCCGAACTTAGGGTCCGGCAAAACCTGACGGCGAGCAACGATACGTCTTCTGGGCATGTAGAAACTCCGACCTTCTATATTCGACTATCGATCAACTCTTCGGGCGCTTAGCGCCATACTTGGAGCGACCCTGACGGCGCTTGTCAACACCCGAGGTATCCAAGGTACCGCGAATCGTGTGATAGCGGACACCCGGCAAGTCCTTAACGCGCCCACCGCGGATAAGCACCACGGAGTGTTCCTGCAGATTATGGCCCTCGCCGCCGATATAAGACGTGACTTCGAAACCATTGGTTAAACGGACGCGCGCGACCTTGCGCAGGGCCGAGTTGGGCTTTTTCGGCGTCGTGGTATAGACGCGCGTGCAGACGCCTCGCTTCTGAGGACATTCCTCAAGGGCTGGTACCGTGCTCTTGGCCACCTGACGCTTACGCGGCTTGCGGACCAATTGATTAATGGTTGTCATGCAGTCGCTCTCCAGCGGCGCCTTCGCGCACCACACTTGGGAAACACCAGATTCATCCTTAGCGCTTCACCTTACCCAGTAATAAATCAAGCCGGCCAGAAGGCCGGCTTGGCTAAGACCCGGAAGTATAGGTTTGACCCTAGTTCATGTCAATAGTTTGACGGTTTTTCCGGATTTGAGGTCCTAACTTCCGTCACTCTGCCTCGGCGCTATTGAGGGCCTCCTTGAAGGCCTCCTCAACTTCAGCGCTGGCCATTTCGATTTTAGCGCCACCGGCTTCGGCCTCCAGTTCCCTTTCCTCACGGCGTTTACGTCGGCGTTCCTTGTGCGAGGTCAAACCCGTGCCCGCCGGAATGAGACGGCCTACGATGACGTTCTCCTTGAGGCCACCGAGGCGATCCGTCGAGCCTCGAACTGCCGCCTCGGTGAGAACGCGGGTCGTCTCCTGGAAAGAAGCCGCAGAGATAAAGGACTCTGTTGCCAAGGAGGCTTTGGTAATACCCAACAGGAGGGGCTCGTAACGTGCGGGGTGGCGGCCATCCGCCAATGCCCGTTCATTCTCGAGCAGGACCTGGCTCAATTCCGCCTGCTCGCCCCGGAGAAGCCGGGTATCGCCAGCATCCAGGATCTCGCCCTTCCGCAACATCTGCCGAACGATGACCTCGATATGCTTATCATTGATCTTAACGCCCTGAAGGCGATAGACGTCCTGAATCTCCTTCACCAGATACTCGGCAAGCTGGGTGACTCCCTTCAAGCGCAGAATATCGTGGGGGTTGAGTTCGCCATCGGACACGACCTCGCCTCGCTCTACACGTTCACCCTCAAAGACATTGACATGGCGCCACTTGGGTATCAGTTCCTCGATCAACTCCCCATCATCCGTAGTGATGATCAGACGCTGTTTTCCTTTAGTATCCTTGCCAAAACTGATGGTACCGGAGGCCTCCGCTAGCAGTGCCGGCTCCTTGGGCCTGCGCGCCTCAAAGAGATCGGCTACCCTTGGTAGGCCGCCCGTGATATCGCGCGTCTTGCTCGACTCCTGTGGAATCCGAGCCAGGACATCGCCCACCCCGACATCCACTCCATCAGCGACACCTACGATCGCCCCGGAAGGCAGGAAATAGCGGGCTGGGATATCTGTACCGGCAATGTTGAGTTCCCGCTCGTTCTCGTCAAGCAGCTTGACCATGGGCCGCAAATCCTTACCCGCGGCAGGACGCTGCTTGGGATCAATCACGACCAATGATTTTAGGCCCGTAACTTCGTCGGTCTCCTGCTGCACGGTAACACCTTCTATGAAGGAATCGAAGCGCAAACGCCCGGCCACTTCCGTCACAACTGGGTGCGTAAAGGGGTCCCAAGTCGCCACCACTTGACCACCCTCCACCAAATCGCCATCCCCAATCCGGAGGGTAGCGCCATAAGGAAGTTTGTAGCGTTCCTTCTCCATCCCCAGATCATCGACGACGGAGAGTTCCCCGGAGCGGGAGACGGCGACCCAGTGGCCCATCTGGTGACGTACCACCTTCAAATTATGCAGCCGCGCCGTCCCGGTTGACTTGATTTCGATGCTGTTGACCGCCGCCGCACGAGAGGCAGCGCCACCGATATGGAAGGTGCGCATAGTTAACTGGGTGCCGGGCTCCCCTATGGATTGGGCGGCAATGACGCCCACCGCTTCACCCATGTTCACCAGGTGGCCGCGAGCCAGATCGCGCCCGTAGCAATGGGCGCAGACACCGGAGCGTGCCTCACAGGTGATGGGTGAACGTACCCGCACCTGATCGATACCGGCGTGCTCCATAGCCACCACCCCCTGTTCATCGAGCAGGGTACCCGCGGCACAGATGAGTTCGTCGCTGCCAGGGCGATAGACACCCTCGGCCAAGACCCTTCCAAGGATCCGCTCACGCAGGGGCTCGACGATATCCCCCCCCTCGATGATGGGAGTCATCAGCAGGCCACGCTCAGTGCCGCAGTCGGTTTCCAGGACCACCATATCCTGAGCCACATCCACTAGACGCCGGGTCAGATAACCGGAATTAGCGGTCTTAAGGGCCGTATCCGCAAGGCCCTTGCGCGCGCCATGGGTGGAGATGAAGTACTGGATGACGTTCAACCCCTCGCGGAAATTGGCCGTGATAGGCGTCTCAATGATGGAGCCGTCAGGCTTGGCCATGAGGCCACGCATCCCCGCCAATTGGCGAATTTGCGCCGCGGAGCCGCGGGCGCCGGAGTCGGCCATCATGTAGATGGAATTGAAGGAGTCCTGTAGTACTGCCTTACCCTTGGTGTCGGTTACCATCTCCTTACCCAACTTCCCCATCATGGCCTTGGCCACCAGATCGTTGGTATGGGACCAAATGTCGATTACCTTGTTGTAGCGTTCGCCATTGGTAACCAGACCCGAGGCATATTGCTGCTCGATCTGTTTCACCTGGAGTTCCGCCTCACCAAGGATATTGGGCTTTTCTTCCGGTACCGCCATGTCCTCCAAACCAATGGAGATACCGGCGCGAGTAGCCATGCGAAAACCAAGGTACATGACCTGATCCGCAAAGACCACCGTCTGCTTGAGACCCAGGGTGCGATAGCAGGTGTTGATGAGACGCGAGATCTGGCGTTTGCCCAGGGCTTGATCCACCAAACTGAAAGGCAGACCCGCCGGCACGATCTCATAGACCAGGGCTCGACCCAAAATCGTATCCTTCAGGGAAACAAGGGACTCACGTTCACCCGATTCGTTGATCACCACCTCGGGAATGCGCACCCGGACGCGCGCGTGAATATCGGCCCTGCCCGTCTCGTAGGCGCGCCGCGCCTCGTCTATATTGGCAAAGACACTGCCCTCGCCCTTAGCGCCCGCGCGCTCGCGCGTCATGTAGTAGAGGCCTAGGACCACGTCCTGGGACGGCACTATGATGGGCTCGCCGTTGGCGGGGGAAAGAATATTGTTGGAGGCCATCATCAGGGCGCGGGCCTCGATTTGCGCTTCCAGGGACAAGGGGACATGAACCGCCATTTGGTCGCCATCGAAGTCGGCGTTAAAGGCGGTACAGACCAGGGGGTGAAGCTGAATGGCCTTCCCCTCGATGAGCACCGGCTCGAAGGCCTGGATGCCCAAACGGTGCAGGGTCGGGGCACGATTGAGCATGACCGGGTGTTCACGGATGACATCCTCCAGGATGTCCCAGACCTCGGCGGCACCGCGATCGACCATTTTCTTGGCCGCCTTGATGGTCGTGGCCAAGCCACGTAACTGCAGCTTGCCATAGACAAAGGGCTTGAACAATTCCAGAGCCATACGCTTAGGCAGTCCGCATTGATGCAGCTTCAGCTTGGGACCAACCACGATCACAGACCGCCCCGAATAATCCACGCGCTTACCCAGCAAATTTTGGCGGAAACGGCCCTGTTTACCCTTGATCATGTCTGCGAGGGACTTGAGGGGTCGCTTGTTGGTGCCGGTGATGGCGCGCCCGCGCCGACCATTGTCAAGCAGAGCGTCCACGGACTCTTGCAACATGCGCTTTTCGTTACGCACTATGATGTCCGGTGCTATCAGATCCAATAACCGTTTGAGTCGGTTGTTGCGATTGATGACGCGACGGTAGAGATCATTGAGATCGGAAGTCGCGAAGCGCCCCCCGTCCAGGGGTACCAAGGGTCGCAGTTCCGGTGGTAATACCGGCAAGACGGTAAGGATCATCCATTCAGGACGGTTGCCGGATTCCTGGAGCGACTCCATGAGCTTGAGGCGCTTGGACAGCTTTTTGATCTTGGTCTCGGAGTTGGTAGCCTCGATCTCCTCCCGCATCTGGCGCATTTCCAGTGGCAGGTCGAGGGTGCGCAACAGCTCATAGACGGCCTCGGCGCCCATGCGGGCGTCGAACTCATCCCCATTTTCCTCTAAGGCGTTGAGGTACTCTTCGTCGGTGAGGAGTTTGCCGCGTTCCAGTTCGGTCATGCCCGGATCTATGACGACAAAGGACTCGAAATAAAGGATGCGCTCGATGTCACGCAGCGTCATATCGAGCAACAGTCCAATGCGCGAGGGCAGGGACTTCAAAAACCAGATGTGCGCCACGGGGCTCGCCAGATCGATATGGCCCATGCGCTCACGGCGCACCTTAGCCAGGGTGACCTCGACGCCACACTTCTCACAGACCACGCCGCGGTGTTTGAGACGCTTGTACTTTCCGCACAGGCACTCATAGTCGCTGACGGGGCCAAAGATCTTGGCGCAGAAGAGGCCATCGCGCTCTGGCTTGAAGGTGCGGTAGTTGATGGTCTCTGGTTTCCTGACCTCGCCATAGGACCAGGACCTGATGGTGTCCGGAGAGGCCAGACCAATCTTGATGGCGTCGAACTCCAGGGCCTGACCCTGAGCCTTGAGAATTTTGAGCAGATCTTTCAATTCAGTGTCTCCGAGATGGAGGACTCCAGGACCAGGATCCTGGAGCCGAGAAGGCGCCGAGGTGGAAGGCCGAAGAGTTAGCCGGGCCTAATCCAGGTCCGGCTAACCCTCCAGGCACTCTCAATCCTGTTCGAGTTCGACGTTGATACTAAGCGACCGGATTTCTTTGACAAGCACATTGAAGGACTCGGGCATTCCGGCCTCCATGCGATGGTCGCCATCGACGATGTTCTTGTACATTTTGGTTCGTCCGTTCACATCGTCGGACTTGACGGTGAGCATCTCTTGCAAGGTATAGGCCGCGCCATAAGCCTCCAGGGCCCAAACCTCCATTTCCCCGAACCTCTGGCCGCCGAATTGCGCCTTACCGCCCAAGGGTTGTTGGGTAACCAGACTGTAGGGACCGGTGGAGCGTGCATGCATCTTGTCATCCACCAGGTGATTGAGCTTCAGCATGTACATGTAACCGACGGTGACGGGGCGGTCGAAGGGCTCACCGGTGCGGCCGTCATAGAGTTGGGTCTGAGCCATGGGAATACCCGTGCCGGTATTATCCCGGCCGGCAAGGCGCAGCATCTCGCTGATCTCCTCCTCGGTGCAGCCATCGAATACTGGTGTCGCCATAGGCACGCCCTTGGACAGGTTGCGGGCGAGTTCAATAACCTCCTCATCCGTGAGATCTTCCAGGCTTTCCGGCTTGCCGCTGGAGTTGTAAATCTGACCCAGAAAATCGCGCAGGTCCCCAACGGCACGCTGAGCGCGCAGCATCTCATCGATACGACGGCCCAGACCATTAGCAGCCCAACCCAAATGGGTCTCCAAGACCTGCCCCACGTTCATACGCGAGGGCACGCCCAAGGGATTTAGGACGATATCCACCGGTTCGCCATCGGCAGAGAATGGCATATCCTCAACAGGCACGATCATGGAAATGACGCCCTTGTTACCATGACGGCCAGCCATCTTGTCGCCCGGCTGAACGCGGCGCTTGACCGCCACATAGACCTTGACCATCTTGAGCACACCGGGAGCGAGGTCATCGCCCTGAGTGATCTTGCGCTTCTTGACCTCGAAGCGAGCCCGGAATTCCTCGCGCTGCTCCTTAATGTGCTTGGCTATGGTCTCAAGCTGGCTAGCTGAGTCCTCGGCGCGCAGGCGAATTTCCAGCCACTTATCCCGGGACTCGCTGTCCTTGATTTCCTGGAGATAGGCCTTGGTGACCTTGGCACCCGCCTTGAGGCCACGGGGGCCCCCGTCAGCGGTCTTGCTTACCAGCATTCTTTCAATACGATGAAAGGTATCGTTTTCCATGATGCGCAGCTGGTCGTCCAAGTCCTTACGGACCCGCTCCAGTTCGATTTCCTCAATTTGATAGGCGCGTTTGTCCTTTTCGACACCATCGCGGATGAACACCTGGACATCTACAACCGTGCCGGCCATACCGGAGGGCAGGCGCAACGAGGTATCTTTCACATCCGAGGCCTTCTCACCAAAAATAGCCCGCAGCAGCTTCTCCTCGGGGGTGAGTTGCGTCTCCCCCTTTGGCGTGACCTTGCCAACCAGGATATCGCCATCGCGCACCTCGGCACCCACATAAATGATGCCGGACTCGTCCAATTTGGCCAGGGCCGCCTCTCCAACATTAGGAATATCGGCGGAGATCTCCTCCGGACCCAGCTTGGTGTCGCGAGCCAGGCAGGTCAGTTCCTCGATATGAATGGAGGTAAATCGGTCCTCCTGGACCACCCGCTCGGAGATGAGGATAGAGTCTTCGAAGTTGTAGCCATTCCAGGGCATGAAGGCAACCCGCAGGTTTTGCCCCAACGCCAATTCGCCCATATCGGTAGAGGGACCATCAGCAAGGACATCGCCCCGGGAGATCAGATCGCCAACCGCCACCAGCGGCCTCTGGTTGATACAGGTATTCTGGTTTGAACGAGTGTACTTGGTCAGGCTGTAGATATCGACACCTGGAACGCCCGGCTCCGCCTCATCGTCGTTGACCCGTACCACAATGCGCGCTGCGTCCACGGATTCGACGGCCCCACCGCGCCGTGCCACCACGGTCACTCCGGAATCGATAGCCACCACGCGTTCCATGCCAGTACCGACCAGGGGTTTTTCTGCACGCAGCGTCGGAACCGCCTGACGCTGCATATTGGAACCCATGAGGGCACGGTTGGCGTCATCATGCTCCAAGAAGGGGATGAGAGAGGCCGCCACGGAGACAATCTGGCGTGGTGAGACGTCCATATACTGGACCTCATCGGGGGCCTTCATGGTGAACTCGTTCTGGTGACGACAGGACACCAGGGCATCAGCCAGCCTACCCTCATCATCCAGGGTGGCGTTAGCCTGGGCGATGACAAACTTGCCCTCATCGATAGCTGACAGGTAATGGATCTCGGAGGTCACCTTCCCCTTCTCAACCTGGCGATAGGGCGTCTCCAGAAAGCCGTAGCGATTGGTACGGGCAAAGACGGCCAGTGAATTGATTAGACCGATATTCGGTCCTTCCGGGGTCTCGATCGGACAGACACGGCCATAATGGGTCGGATGCACATCACGAACCTCAAATCCAGCGCGTTCACGGGCTAAACCACCTGGACCCAGCGCTGAAACACGCCGCTTATGGGTAACCTCCGACAAGGGATTGTTCTGATCCATAAACTGAGATAACTGACTAGAGCCGAAAAACTCCTTTATTGCCGCAGACACCGGCTTGGCATTGATGAGTTCCTGCGGCATCAGGCCCTCGGACTCAGCGAGTGACAGGCGCTCCTTGACTGCCCGTTCCACCCTCACCAGACCGACTCGAAATTGGTTTTCCGCCATCTCGCCAACGCAGCGGATGCGGCGGTTACCGAGGTGATCGATGTCATCCACGGTCCCGCGACCATTGCGCAGTTCCACCAGGATGCGCAGGACATCGATGATGTCCGAGCCCTCCCCCTGGGCAGCGCAGAGCTGTTGGGAGGTTTCATCAGTGCGGGCTCCAAAATAGACGGAATCGTATAGGATCCCAGGACCCTCCTCTCCTTCACGAGCCAAACGCCGATTGAACTTCATCCGGCCCACAGCAGATAGATCGTAACGATCATGCGTGAAGAATAGGTTGTGGAAAAGATTCTGGGCAGCCTCCTTGGTTGGGGGCTCGCCGGGGCGCATCATGCGATAGATTTCGACCTGGGCCTCCAATTCATTGGTCGTCGTGTCGATGCGCAGGGTCTCGGACATGTAGGGGCCCTGGTCGAGGTCGTTGACAAAGAGGGTCCGCAACTCACCGATTTCCTTTTCCCTGACCAGTTGCAACAACTCGGGGGTGATCAGATCGTTGGCATTGGCAAGCAACTCGCCGGTGTCGGTATCAACGAGGTGGTGTGCCAGGATTCGGCCGAGGAGGAAGTCGGCGGGTACCCTCAGACGCTCAACATTCAGCTTCTGAAGCTCACGCGTATGACGCGCGGTGACACGGCGGCCAGCCTCAACGATCACCTGGCCGCTAACATTGATGTCGAAGCCCAGGGTCTCACCACGCAGACGATCTGGCACCAAGTCTAGTTCGAATTCATCTTCGTTCAGGTGGAAAGTATCGGTCTGAAAAAAGCAGTCTAATATCCGCTGAGTGTCATAACCGAGCGCTCGCAATAGGACGGTAGCGGCCAACTTACGGCGACGATCAATGCGCACATAAACGTTGTCCTTGGGATCGAACTCAAAGTCCAGCCAGGATCCCCGATAAGGAATGACGCGGGCGGAAAATAACAGTTTACCGGACGAATGGGTCTTACCCTTGTCGTGATCAAAAAATACGCCCGGCGAGCGATGTAACTGGGATACGATAACTCGTTCTGTCCCATTAATGATAAAGGTACCGGTATCGGTCATAAGGGGCATCTCGCCCATGTAGACTTCCTGTTCCTTGATATCTTTGATAACTCGAGACCCGGCGGGGGCATCACGATCATAGATGACCAGACGCAACAGCACCCTCAGGGGGGCTGCATAGGTGGCGCCACGTTGATGGCACTCGCGCACGTCAAAGGGCGGTTCCCCAAGACGGTAGCTGACATACTCCAATACCGCGTTCCCAGAGTAACTCTCGATGGGAAAAACGGATTTGAAGGCAGCGTGCAGCCCCATGTCGTGCCGCTCGGAGGGTCTCATGCCCTCCTGCAGATAATCCCGATAGGAGTCAATCTGGGTCGCGAGCAGGAAGGGGACTTCCAGGATACTGGTGCGCTTGCCGAAGTCCTTGCGGATACGCTTTTTCTCGGTGAACGAATAAGCCATGCTGCCTTACCCTCGACGTACTGAAAATTAGGCCACCTAAAAGAGGCGGCGGATCGGAAGGGAAGGTTAGGTCTGCATAACCATCCTTCCCAACCCGATTTGTGCGTGACTGACAACTCCACGATGGAAACAAGGAAAGGCCAGCGGTCCAAGGACCGCCAGCCCCACATTCCTAGTGGAAGAATAGCGACGCCAGGTCGATATTATTTGACCTCGACAGTGGCGCCGGCCTCTTCCAGTTGCTTCTTGGCGGTAGCCGCTTCATCCTTGGAAACACCCTCCTTCAAAGTGGTAGGCACGCCTTCAACGGCGTCCTTGGCCTCCTTTAGGCCCAAGCCCGTCAAAGCGCGGACGACCTTGATGACGCTGACCTTATTTTCGCCAAAGCCGGTCAGGACGACATCGAACTCGGTTTTCTCTTCAACGGCCTCGGCCGCAGCTGCGGCGGGAGCGGCAGCCACGGCCACGGCGGCCGCGGCGGTAACGCCAAACTTCTCTTCCATCGCACTGATGAGGTCAACGACATCCATGACGGTCATATTGGCGATGGCTTCCAAAATATCTTCTTTGGATATAGACATAGGTTTCTCCTAAATCGAATAACGGGTTGATGCCCTACCGAGGGCCGGACCCGAAGGGTCAGGCCGCCTCTTTGGCATCGCGGACCGCCGCGAGGGTACGGACCAGCTTGGCCGGCACCTCGTTGATGGTCGCCACGAGTTTCTGCGCTGGGGCCTTCATAACGGACATAAGCTGGGACAGCGCCTGCTCGTAGGTCGGCATCTTCGCGAGCGTGCCGAGTTCCGAGGGGGCGAGCAGCTTGCCGCCAATGGACACAAGCGTGACCTTGAGCGCGTTATTACCCTTGGCAAATGCCTCGACCACACGGGCCGCCGAACCCGGATCCGTCTGCGAAAAGGCCAGGACCATAGGCCCTTTAAGGGCCTCCTGGATGCAGGCGAAATCCGTACCTTCGACGGCGCGCCTGGCCAGGGTGTTCTTGACGACCCGCAGATACACCCCAGCCTTGCGCGCCTCAACGCGCAGGTTGGTCATCTGAGCGACGGTCAAGCCCCGGTACTCGGCGCCAACGGCCGAATAAGCGCTCTTCGCGACTTCCGCGACCTCGGCGACGATGGTTTCTTTCTGGGCAAAATTGAGTGCCACAGGTCGTCACCTCCTGATTTCGGTTGTCTTGGGGAAGTTTTCCCCTTGCCGATGCCGCCCTGGGATTCCGTAACCCAGTATGGCGACGGTTCTGTGCGCCGTTATCAGGGTTTCGCACCGCCCACGCGGTCACGTCACCAGTCCGATTCGGGAGCACCGTCTGCGCGGGCCTGCAGAATTAAGTCTCGGTCAACTAACCATCCCTGTGGCAACCTCGACACCCGCGGTCTTTGACGGTCCCCGACGGATTGCCAGGGCCCCAAAGATCACATCGCGCTCTGGACATCGGCCAGAGCCCGAGAATTGTCGCGGCCATTAATCCGAACGGCCGTCGAGATTCAAAAAAGGGGGGCCAACCCCCTGCATAATTACACCAATGCCTGGTGATCTACCGTCAGTCCGGGCCCCATAGTCGTGGAAACCGTAACCTTTCGCATGTAAACCCCTTTGGAGGTACTAGGTTTGACCTTCATGAGATTGCGGAGTAACGCCTGAAGGTTTTCCCGGAGTGCTACGGCCTCGAAGGAAACCTTACCCAGGGGACAATGAATAATACCTGCCTTATCCGTACGATAGCGTACCTGACCCGCCTTGGCATTCCGCACGGCCTCTGCGACATCGGCAGCCACAGTCCCAACCTTGGGATTAGGCATCAGGCCGCGGGGACCCAACAAGCGCCCCAATTGACCAACCACGCGCATAGCATCCGGTGAGGCAATGACGACGTCATAATTTAGGTTACCCGCCTTCATATCGTCCGCAAGATCCTCCATGCCCACCCGTTCGGCACCAGCCGCAGTGGCAGCGCTCGCCGCTGCGCCCTGACAAAAGACGGCAACGCGCACCAGCTTGCCAATGCCATTTGGCAACACCGTAGCGCCGCGAACCACCTGATCCGACTTACGGGGGTCAACCCCCAGATTTACGGAGACGTCAACGTTCTCCATGAACTTAACCTTGGAGAGTTGCTGGAGAACCACGAAGGCCTCTTCCGCCCCATAAACCCGGTTTTTCTCGATTCCGGCCCTGACGGCCTGCATGCGTTTGGATAATTTTGCCATTTCAGACTCCCTCCACATTCAGACCCATGGCCCGAGCGCTGCCAGCTATGGTGCGGACAGCGGCATCCATATCGGCAGCCGTCAGATCCGGCATCTTCACGCTGGCGATCTCCTCCAGCTGTGCTCGCGTAACGGTACCAATCTTGGTGGTATGAGGAGTTTTGCTGCCCTTGGAAACCCCAGCAGCCTTCTTAAGCAGAACCGTGGCAGGCGGGGTCTTGGTGATAAAGGTGAAGCTACGATCCGCATAGACCGTGATGACCACCGGAGTGGGCATACCCTTTTCAAGATTCTGCGTTTTGGCGTTGAAGGCCTTGCAGAATTCCATGATATTAACGCCGCGTTGACCCAAGGCGGGTCCTACTGGGGGGCTAGGATTGGCCTCGCCAGCCTTCACCTGTAGCTTGATATAAGCCGTAATTTTCTTTGCCATTTCAACCTCTTATGGATGGGTTCGACCGCCAGCCACGAAGGGCTGGCTCCCCAGATCCAGTCTCCTATCTAACAGCGGAGCGGATCGGCTCATGAATGTAATTCCATGAAATCTTTAAATGGGATGCAGAATTCCTCTAGTCAGAACTCAAGGTCCGCTTGCTCGATCACAAGTTCCTGATCAGCCTTTCTCGACCTTGGAGAATTCTAAATCGACTGGTGTCGAGCGCCCGAAGACCAATACCGATACCTTCAGACGATTTTTTTCGTAATCCGCCTCCTCGACCACACCCGTAAAGTCCGTAAAAGGGCCATCGATAACCCGTACCATCTCGCCGGGCTCGTAGAGCACTTTAGGCCGTGGTTTTGTGGCACCATCCTGCATCCGCTGCAAAATGGCATTCGCCTGACTGTCGGGTATCGGTTGAGGTCGATCACGGTGACCGCCAATGAAGCCCATGACCTTGGGGACGTCCCGCACGAGATGCCAGGTATCGTCCGTCATCTCCATGCTCACCAAGACATAGCCTGGAAAGAACTTACGTTCAACCTTGTGTTGGACACCGTTCCGAATCTCAACCACTGTCTCGGTTGGAACCAGGATGTCGCCAAACTGCTCTGCCACGCCGGCACGCTTGATCCGGTCTTCCAATGCCCGCTTGACCTGATTCTCCATACCGGAGAAGGCATGAATCACATACCAGCGCTTGGCCACGCTCAACTCCCCTGCCCGGTCAGGAGGCGCAAAATAGTCATCAACACCATGTCAAATAGCCACATGACGATGCCTAGGATCAAGACCATGACCACGACAATAAAGGTGGTTTGCAGGGTTTCCTGACGGGTAGGCCACACCACCTTGCGGACCTCCGTACGCGCGTCTCCAACAAAATTCCAGAGTTGACGCCCAACCTGCGTCTGAAGGGCAACACCCGCCGCAATTCCGCCAATAATCAACAAGCCAACGACCCTCAACAGGGCCGAGTAGTCGGCGAAAAAATAGAAACCGTAAATACCGGCTATCAACAAAAGGGCCGCCGCCGCCAATTTGGCGGTATCCAAACTGGAGGCGCCGGCCTCGGCTTTTACATTCATGGAGGTTACCACGCCGCGCAACGCGAGGGGAAAATGGCAGGCCAGGAGGGAATCGAACCCCCAACCTGCGGTTTTGGAGACCGCCGCTCTGCCAATTGAGCTACTGGCCTAGAAATTCTGACCCCCATGTCGGAAGGGGATGGGTCGAACCCAGCCCCACACCCGTCACAGGGGCTTGAGATTACTCAATGATCTTGGACACGACACCGGCGCCGACCGTGCGGCCACCTTCTCGG
>CAZFZB010000074.1:0-13801 GCA_964523415.1 uncultured Chromatiaceae bacterium
GGGACTGGAAGATGCGGTGGCGGAGGGAGAGGCTTAGTGCCTTGGTCATGTTTGTGCTCCAGGAGGGTTCCAGGGGGGGAAGGATACGGATCAGGAATGGCTGGCTCATTCTAAATTAGCATCCTCTTCCCAACTACAGTGCACCGCGAATGTGGCTGGAAGGCTCGCGGAGTTGGGAAATCATGCCTTTGGGGCCGTCGGCGAGGTGGTGCCTTGGGCCCGTCGCCATCAGGTGGCATCGGGTTGATGGCGAGGGTCAAGGGGGAAAAATGGCAAAACTACCAAACGAACCCATTTTTTGATTACCGATCCTTGGGTGCCTTGGGGAAGTAGGCAGATGCCCCATCCGCGAGTTTGCGGCCCGGCTTTGGCGCTAGCTCGCAGGTGCGTGAGGGTGGGGGGCTAATCCCGAGGGAGTTCTAGCGGCTTCTTCCTGCGGGGGTTGGCCCGGTAGAAGGCGGCGACATTGCCAATGCGGTCGATGAGGTCGCTTTGGGTGCGGCTGGCGATCACTGCGATGACTTCATCCCGGGCGTCACGGTCACTGGCGGCGATCTTGACCTTGATGAGTTCGTGGTGATCGAGGGCCAGCTCGATCTCGGTGAGAACGGGCTCGGTGAGTCCGGCCTGGCCGAGGCTGACCACGGGTTTGAGGTGATGAACCTGTTTTTTGAGCCAGCGCTTTTGGTGCTCAGTTGGCTTCATGGGGGCGATGCTCCGGTTCGGTATAGGGAAAGGGCTCGCATTCTAAACCAGTACCCCAGGGGAGGCGCGGTAGCTGTCCAGGACATGGATATAGTTGACGCGCTCGAATTCCGCCGGATTGGGCACGGCCAGGGCACTCATTCGCCCCCGAAATTCCGCCAGGTTGTCGAAACCCTGGTCCACCATCCAGCCCTCGATACCTGCGCGGACCCTCCTCAGGGCGCCAGGTCCCTCCCGCAAAAGCAGACTACAAAGGTGGACCACGTCGGCACCCGCGAGCAGCAGTTTGATGGCGTCCTCGGCGTTGTGCACACCACCGGTGGCCCCCAGCGACAGGCCGACCCGGCCATGAAGGAGGGCGATCCAACGCATGGCCAGCAGGGATTCGGGGGAGGTGGATGGGTAGAGGGCTGGCTGCAGGCGCAGACTGTCGAGATTGATGTCCGGCTGGTAGAAACGGTTAAAGAGGGCGACCCCGTCTGCCCCCGCCACCTCCAGGCGTTTCACCATATTCGCGACGGAGCTGAAATTAGGGGATAACTTCATGTTGATAGGCAGGCTGATCTGGTGACGGAGTGCGTCCAGCAGGCCCAGGTAACGCCCTTCGACCTCTGCGCCGCTCTCATCGGGGTTGGCGGCAACGTAATAAACATTGAGTTCCAGGGCGTCGGCGCCGGCCTCCTCCAAGGCGCGGGCATGGGCTACCCAGCCACCTACCGTCACGCCGTTGAGACTGGCGATGACTGGAATCCCCAAGGTCTCCTTGAGCTGGCGCAAGTGCTCCAGATAGGTTTCCAGGGCCGGCCGAAAGTCATGGTAATTCGGTAAAAAACCTGAGGCCTCCGCGAAGCCGGTATGCTGTTCGCTCAGGAAGCGGGCGCTGGTCTCGGTCTCGGCGGTCAGGGCCTCTTCGAATAGGGACCAAAGGATGATGGCACCGGCGCCGGCGTCCTCGAGTTGCCGACAGGTATCGAGGCTGCGGCTGAGGGGCGAGGCTGAGGGAACCAGAGGGCTATTGAGTTCCAGGCCGAGGTAATGGGTGCTGAGGTCCATGGGAGGCCCCTCCAGGGGGTGGGTTGCCAGAGAGTAATCAAAACGAAAACGAAGGGGCGATCTCAGAGCTAGTTGGGCATAGGACCGGGAGGGGATGAGATTGAATGGGCCCCATCCCGATCCCCAGTGCTGTCAGGCCCCAGGTTTCACTCCTGTTTGGCCACGGCCAGGTGGGCCAACTGTTCGTAAAGGTGGAAACGGGTTTCGACATGTCTCTGGGCCAGGCGCAGGAAGCGTTCTGCATCCTCGGGGTGGGTATGGTTGAGGACGCTGAAGCGGGCCTCGGTGGCGATAAAGTCACGATAAGGGAGGCTCGGCGGCTTGGAATCCAGGCTGAGGGGATTCTCGCCCGCGGCGGTCTTACGCGGGTCGTAGCGGAACAGGGGCCAGTGGCCGGAGTTTACCGCCATGTCCTGCTGACGCAGGTTATTGGACAGATCCACACCGTGGGCGATGCAGGGCGAATAGGCGATGATCAGGGAGGGTCCGGGGTAGGACTCGGCCTCCAGGAAGGCGCGGATGGTCTGAACATCCTTGGCGCCGAAGGCGACCTGGGCCACATAGACGCTCTCGTAGGCCATGGCCATCATGGCCAGGTCCTTCTTGAAGGTTGCCTTGCCGCCAGCGGAAAACTTGGCGACCGCCCCCAAGGGGGTGGCCTTGGAGGTTTGACCGCCCGTATTCGAATAGACCTCGGTATCGAGTACCAGGAGGTTGATGTCGCGTCCGGATGCGAGGGCGTGATCGACCCCGCCATAACCAATGTCGTAAGCCCAGCCATCGCCACCAATGATCCAGACGCTGCGCCGCGCCAGATTCTCACAGAGGGAGGCGAGGGTTCTGGCCTCCGGCTTGTCCAGGTTGGCCAGTCGTTCCCGCAGCAGGACGATACGCTGACGTTGCTCGAAGAGACCTGCCTCGGTGGATTGATCGGCCTCGAGCAGGCTATTGGCCAGGTCTCCGCCTACGGCGTCCGCCAGTGCCGCCAACAACTCGCGGGCGTGGACGGTTTGCTTGTCCACCGCCAGGCGCAGGCCCAGGCCAAACTCGGCGTTGTCCTCGAAAAGGGAATTATTCCAACTCGGCCCCCGACCCTCTGCGTTGGCGGCGTAGGGGGTGGTGGGCAGATTACCCCCATAGATAGAGGAACAGCCGGTGGCGTTGGCGATCAGCATGCGGTCTCCGAAGAGTTGGGTCGCCAACTTGATGTAAGGGGTCTCCCCACAACCCACGCAGGCCCCGGAAAACTCGAATAAGGGTTGGAGCATCATGGCGTGCTTGATCTTGCCCCGGTCCAGGCGGGTTCGATCGAATTCCGGCAGGCCGAGGAAAAAGTCCCAGTTGGGGCGCTCCAACTCCAGGCGCTGGTCAATCGGAACCATGTTGATAGCCTTACGCAAGGGGTTCTTACGGTTGCGGATGGGACAGACCTCGACGCACAGGCCACACCCCGTGCAGTCATCCGGGGCCACCTGATAGCTGACGTGAAAACTCTCCGGGAAGTCTTTTCCCTTGATGGGGGCGTGCTTAAAGGTCGCGGGCGCCCCGGCGAGAAGGGCCTCTGGATAGACCTTGGCGCGGATGGCGGCATGAGGGCAAACCAAAGGGCATTTGCCGCATTGGGTGCACAGGTCCTCCTCCCACTTGGGTACCTCCAAGGCGATGCCGCGCTTTTCATAGCGTGTGGTGCCAAGGGGCCAGGTACCGTCGGCGGGCATGAGACTGACAGGCAGGCTGTTGCCCTTGTCCGCCATCAGGAGAGCCGTAACCTGACGCACGAATTCCGGCGCCTCCGGGGGAACCTGGGAACTGATCCGGAGGTTGCTGGTGACCTGAGTGGGGATCGGGACCCGACGCAGACCCTCCAGGGTGATGTCTATGGCGATGAAGTTGCGTTCCAGGAGGCCCTGGCCTTTGCGACCATAGGTCTTTTTGACCGCCTCCTTGATTCGGGCAATGGCCTCGGTCTGCTCCAGGACGCCAGAAATGGCGAAGAAGCAGGTTTGCATGATGGTATTGATACGGCGGCCCATGCCGGTACGTTCGGCAATGCCATAGGCGTCGATGACGTACAGACTCAGGCACTTAGCGATTAACTGCTGCTGGATGCGCCGCGGCAACTCGTCCCAGACGCGCTCCGGGGGGGTAGGGGTGTTGAGCAGGAAGATTCCCCCCTCACAGGCCTTGTCCAGCAGATCATAGCGTTTCAGAAAAATGGGCTGGTGGCAGGCAATGAAGCTGGCCTCGTCAGTCCCTACCAGATAACTGCCCCGCAAGGGCTTGGCAGAGAAACGCAGGTGAGAGATGGTGATAGCCCCGGCCTTCTTGGAGTCATACTGGAAATAGCCCTGGCCAAAGTTGGGCGTCTCCTCGGCAATGATTTTGATCGAGTTTTTGTTGGCCGAGACGGTGCCATCCGAACCCAGACCATAAAACACGCAGGCCGTTACCCCGGTCGCCGCGTCGGGGCGGAAGCTCGGGTCCCATTCCAGGCTGGTATGGCTGAGATCGTCGATTATACCGATGGTGAAGGGATGCTTGGGTTGGGGCTTGGATAATTCATCGAAGATCGCCAAGGCCATCCCCGGGGTAAATTCCTTGGAGGAGAGGCCATAACGCCCCCCGATCACCCGTGGCAGCTGTTCACGTTCGCCTTGGGTTACCGCTTGAGCCAGGGTGGTCAGGACGTCCTTATAGAGAGGTTCCCCCTCTGCGCCGGGTTCCTTGGTACGGTCCAGAACGGCAATGTGGGTCGCGGTGGTGGGGATGGAAGCGAGCAGGCGCTCCGAGGAGAAGGGGCGGAAGAGCCGGACCTTGACCAGGCCGACCTTTTCGCCACGCGCAACCAGGTGTTCTACTGTCTCTTCGGCGGCCCCGAGGCCGGAACCCATGAGCATCAGGATCCGCTCCGCGTCAGGTGCCCCCCTATACTCGAAGGGGCTGTAGTGGCGGCCGGTGAGGGTGCCGAAGCGGTCCATGACCCCCTCGACGATGGCCGGCAGGGCCTGGTAATAGGGGTTGACAGTTTCCCGTCCCTGGAAATAGACATCGGGATTTTGGGAGGTCCCGCGCAAGACCGGGTGATCCGGGTTCAAAGCCCGCTCACGATGGGCCCTGACCAGGTCATCGTCGATCATGGCGCGGATCGTCTCGGTAGCCAGACGCTCGATCTTGTTGATCTCGTGGGAGGTGCGGAATCCGTCGAAAAAGTGCAGGAAAGGCACTCGTCCTGCCAGGGTCGCCGCCTGGGCGATGAGGGCAAAATCCATGACCTCTTGTACCGAGGCCGAGCAGAGCATGGCGAAACCGGTGGTGCGACAGGCCATGACATCGGAGTGGTCGCCGAAGATGGAAAGGGCCTGAACGGCCAGGGAGCGAGCCGAGACATGCATGACCAGCGGTGAGAGTTCACCGGCGATCTTGTACATGTTGGGGATCATCAGGAGCAAACCTTGGGAGGCGGTAAAGGTAGTGGCCAGTGCCCCCCCCTGAAGGGCCCCGTGAATGGCTCCGGCCGCCCCGGCCTCGCTCTGCATCTCGACGACCTCGGGTACCGTGCCCCAGAGATTCGGCACCTTCAACGAGGACCATTCGTCTGCCCATTCGCCCATGGGCGTGGACGGAGTAATGGGGTAGATGGCGATGACCTCGTTAGTGAGGTGGGCGATGTAGGCGGCGGCTTCATTGCCGTCGAGCGTGACCATGGACTGCTTGGACATGGCAGGGCTCCGGACTATGAGGGGGTAGGGGATCAGGCTAAGCCGGGTTGCGCTCGAACTGGCCCCGTAATGACTTGGTGAATTGTAAACTGAAGTCGGTGCTGCGTAACATTTCGGTAATATCATATTGGACTATAGGTTTGGTGTCTGCCAGGCTATAGGCAATTCTGATGACTTTGGGTCGGCTTACCACCGGCGGTGCCTGTTAGATGGCCCAACCATGGTTAGTGAAGGGACTGGGGGGGTTGGCTGTGACTGATGGAAGGGTGTCGGAAGGACTGCCCGGACTAACCTTTCGCCCTATGGCGGATCTGGACCTCACCGCGGTCATGGCCGTCGAGGAGATGAGTTATTCGCATCCCTGGACCCTGGACATCTTTCGTGATTGCCTGCGGGCTGGCTACCATTGCTGGGTATTGCAGGTCGGAGAGCGCTTGGTGGGCCATGGTGTCATGTCCATCGCCGTCGGCGAGTGCCAAATTCTTAATCTTTGCGTCCATCCCGACTGGCAAGGCCGCCAGTTAGGCCGGCGTCTCCTGCGCCGCCTCCTTGCCATCGCCCGCCAGCTCCAGGCTGACACGGCCTTTCTCGAGGTCCGTCGCTCCAACCACGCCGCTATCCATGTCTATCTTGCCGAAGGCTTTTGTGAGACCGGCCTGCGACGTAACTATTACCCTAAGGGCCAGGGTCGGGAGGATGCCATCCTTATGGCCAAGCCCTTGTTGACCCCGCCGGCAATTTAGGGGATAGGGTTGGGCATTCACTGGCTCAGGTTGGCTCCTGTGCCCTTGGCCAGGGTTTGCAGCGCTTGGATACCCCCGAGCGAAAAATACCACACCCGTTCCACCAGTTCATCGACCCGCTCCTCCGGGGGCTGTTGCCCTGGATTCAGGCGACTGATAAGGGGGCGGGCCAGGAAATAGCGCAGGATTTGCCCGCTGATGCTGGCGGCGGCGTCGGTGACCAGAGGTGCCTTTCTGTCCAGCTCAAGTAAGTCGGCGACGATGCTCAGGAGTTCGTCGTTGTTTGGCTTAATGTGCAGGGCGACGATTTGATCGAGGATCTCGGTTGGGTGGGCCATCTCCGCCAAGTAAATAGCGCTTAGGTCAGCGGATGCGCCTGTTTCGCCCTTGAAGCCCAGGATTACCTCCAGCGCCGCCTGGATATAGACCCTCAGCCTTTCGGCCGCCGGGGCCTCGGCAGGCAGATAGCGGGCGCGGCGTTCACGAAACAGGCTGGAGACCTGGTCGAAGATGGCGACGTACAGGCCTTGTTTATCGCCGAAGTAATAATGGACGGATGCCAGGTTGGCCTGGGCGCGGCGACAGATGTCGCGGATGGTGCCGCCGGCGTAACCTCGCTCCGCGAAGATCTGGATGGCAGAGCGCAGGAGCCGCTCGCGGGTATCGAGGGATGTGGGCGCGGTGGACAAGGGTCTGATTTGGGTCATGCCTTAATAATAGATTCTGACTAAGGTTTTTGGTGGTTGGGAGTGAACCGCGGGGAATCGCCGGAAGGGATTTCATGGCCTGTAATATGTAACATACTGAAATAATAACCTATAGTGCACATGACGGACAAAGAAGGGCGTTCCCCTCCTACCGGCTGTTGTAGAATTCCACCTTCATTTGGCAATCAGACGCGCTAGAGGTTCGAGGAGTGGGACAAGCCAGGGTGGTTAACCAGGGGGTCGGGGTCACAAGGCGCCGCCGAGGGCCCCTGGCGCGGTTTGGCCTGATGATTGCCTCTTTGGTGGCCTTGGGTCTGAACCTGGCGGCGGTGGGGTTGCTGGTGGTCGCCGTTCTGATCGCCACCACCCTGGCTGAATTGCCACGGACCGAGACGTTACGCGAGGTGCGGTTGCAGGAGCCAATGCGTGTCTTCAGCGCCGATGGCATCCTCATGGCGGAATTTGGGGCCGAGCGACGCCAGCCCGTACCCTATGCCGAGGTCCCGCAGCGTCTGGTCGATGCCTTTCTGGCTACCGAGGACAGCCGCTTTTTCCAACATGAGGGCGTCGACCTCATAGGTCTCGGTCGCGCGGCTCTCAGCTTTCTGCAAACCGGTGAGCGCAGCCAGGGTGGCAGCACTATCACCATGCAGGTGGCCCGCAACTATTTTCTTTCCCCGGAAAAGACCTTTCGCCGCAAGCTGTCGGAACTTCTGTTATCTCTTCACATCGAGCGAACCCTGACGAAGCAGGAGATATTGGAGCTGTACTTCAACAAGATCTTTTTTGGCCATCGTGCCTATGGCATTTCCGCCGCCGCGGAACTTTATTACGGCAAGACGCTGCGGCAGCTCACACTGCCTCAGATGGCGATGCTGGCGGGCATTCCCAAGGCCCCTTCCACGAATAACCCTGTTTCGAACCCCAAGCGGGCCTTGGAAAGGCGCAACTACATCCTGGGACGGATGCACGAACTGGGCTACATCTCTGCCAAGGAATATGAGGATGCCGTGGCAGCCCCGGATAACGCCCGGCTGGCACGCCGGCCCATCGCGATGCAAGCGGGTTATGTCGCCGAGATGGTAAGGCGCGATCTAGTTGCACGTTATGGAGAGGAGGCCGCCTATGGCAACGGGTTTCAGGTCACCACTACCATCGATTCCCGTCTCCAACGGGAGGCGGAGGGCGCGGTGCACCGCGCCGTGCTGGATTACGACCAGCGTCATGGCTACCGGGGTGCCGAGTCCAGGCTCAAAGTCGCGGGGCTGAGTGACGAGGCCCTGGATACCCTGCTGGAAAAGGCCGGCCGACTACCGGAACTGACCGCCGCCCTGGTCCTCCGTGCCGGGGATAAGGAGGCGGAGGTCTATATTGGCCAGGGCAAGCGGATCAAACTGACCCTGGCCCAGATGCGGTGGGCTAGCCGTTACCGCAACGAGGATGCGAAGGGTCCGGGGCCGGATCGTGTCAGCCAGGTGTTGGTGGTAGGTGATGTGATCCGGCTTCGCAAAGACTCGGGCGGGGGCTGGGATCTTGCTCAGGCTCCTCATGTCTCCGGGGCCCTCAGCGTTCTGGACCCGGTCGATGGGGCCCTGGTAGCCCTGGTGGGAGGCTATGACTTTCGGGACAGCAAGTTCAACCGGGCCGTCGATGCCCGTCGTCAGCCTGGTTCCAGCTTCAAGCCTTTCGTCTATGCGGCGGCCCTGGATCTGGGCTGGACCCCGGCCAGCCTCCTGCAGGACAAGCGACTTGAGATTCCAGTTTATAAGGGTAAGGTCTGGCGCCCTGACAATTACGATGGCAAGACCATGGGCCCAATCCGTTTGCGTCTCTCACTTATCAAGTCCCGCAACCTGGCCTCCGTCTGGCTACTTCGGGAGATCGGGTTGGATAAGGCCCTGGATTTTGCCAGTCGCTTTGGGTTCGATCCCGCCAGCCTGCCGCACGGTCTCACCCTGGTCCTAGGCACGGCGGCGGCCTCACCTACCCAGATGGCCGGTGCCTACGCCGTCTTTGCTAATGGCGGCTTTCGAGTCATACCTCATTTCATTGATAAAATCCTGGATGGCAATAGCGCCCTGGTATTCGCGGCCAAGGCGCCGCGGGCTTGCGGCGATTGCTGGTTCCGCTATCCCCAGGCCAGTGCCGGTGTTCAGGCCTTGGGTAGGGCGGGTGAGCCGGCCCCGGATGCGCCCCGGGTGCTGGATCCCCGCGTGGTGTGGCAGATGAACTCCATCATGGGGGATGTCATTCGCGAGGGTACAGGCCGTAAGGCCCTGGCCCTCAAACGCAACGATATCGCTGGCAAGACTGGTACCACGAATGAGGTCCGGGACTCTTGGTTCTGTGGTTATCAGAAGGACCTGGTGGCCGTATCCTGGATGGGTTTCGACGACTTTTCACCCTTGGGTAAGGGCGAAACGGGAGGTCAGGCAGCGCTGGGAATGTGGGTGGATTTCATGGGCCAGGCCCTGACGGGCAAGCCCGAGGCAACCCTGGATGTCCCCGCGGGTCTGACCGAGGTGCGTGTTGCCAAGTCCGACGGCCGCCTTACCCGCAGAACCGGGGACTCCAGCCTGCCCGAGTGGGTGCGCGAGGAGGATGCCCAAGCCCCCGAGGGCCCGACCCCGACGGGGGAAACAAAGAAATTCGAGACCGAGGATCCTGGTTATTATGAGAGGCGCAGATCACCTCCCTCGGGCGCGCCACGCCTGATCGACGATCTCTTCTGAGAATCCCGCAGTTTGGGGGGAGGTGCTATGATTTGGATCCTACCACCGATTCCCCCAGACGGTTTTCAGATACGTCACCACTCCCGGGTCCCCGCACTGACCACCAGGATTGCATTGAATGAATTCGAGCGCCATCGTCGTTCAAAACACCCCCAGCGACAACATCAACTATTCGGAGTGCAAGATCATTCTGCAGCCTCAGCACTTCACCAGTGCCCAGGGCTTCAGGGACTTTTGGAAGATCGTCAAGCAGACTGCCAAGAAACATGGGGTGGATGTCCAAGAGGATAAGGATGCCTTCGTTAACCAGGTCCGCGAGGTCCTTTTTTATGACACCCCTGACCACGACCTGTACAACAATCATTTCATTGTGCGGTTGCGTTCCTTCTACAAGGATGGTTGGCCCGACGGCTTGCCGGAGTTGACGGTCAAGTTCCGTCATCCGGATTTTGCTACCGCCGCCGCCGTTGACGTGCGACCCGCTACCCCAGGCTCCTCGGCGCGGATCAAATTCAAGGAGGAACTTCTACCTTTGCGGGAGGGGCTCGGCGGATTCCGATTCATCTATTCGCATAACTGCGTCATGTCCATGCCTCGGGAGCGGTTGAACATGGCCGTGGAGGATTTAACCCGGTCCTTTCCCGCCCTGTCCCGGGCGGAGGCCAAGCCCGACCACCGGGTGACCCTGGTCAACGACTTCGCGGTTGAGGAGGTGCAGGTCAATATCGGTTCCCTGGGTTTTGGACATAGCATCAGGGCCAAGACCACCATCGCCGTCTGGCGAAATCGCCAGCATGAAAGCGCGGTTTGCGGTGAATTCGCCTTCCAGGCCAAATACGATCGTCGCGAGGAGCTCCACAAAGACAGCATCCATCGGGCCGCCGAGTTTTATAAGGCACTGCAACTGGATGCCTTTGATTGGGTAACCCTGGGCACCACCAAGACCGCGATTGTCTATGGGTTGGGCTCCAAGGTCTCCACCAACCATGAATAGTTCCCCTAATGCCTTGCCCAGGCCCTCACTGGGAAAAATCTTTTGGGGTTTCTTTATGATTGGTATTACCAGCTTTGGGGGTGGTTTGGTCGCCTATCTCCGCGACGTGGTGGTCGATCGGGAGAAATGGCTCGATGCCAAGGAATTCATGGCCGCCCTGGAGATAGGACAGACCCTGCCTGGTCTCAATTCCACCAACTTGGCCGTGATTGTTGGTCGTAAACTGCGCGGTCCAGGCGGGGCAGTAGCGGCCGTACTGGGTCTCATCCTACCGGGTGCGGTTATCCTGAGCATTATCGGTTTCCTATATGTGCGCTTTCACAATAATCCGGACGTGGCGGCGGCCCTCGCTGGCGTCGCGGCTGCAGCCGTGGGACTCCTGTTACAGGTCACGCTCAAGATAGGCGGCCGGCTGTTCCTGAATATCCGCGATCTCCTCTTTATTCTGGCTACCTTTCTCATGGTCGGGGTTTTCCATGTCTCGCTGCCCGCCACGCTCTTCATCCTGGCGCCTATCGGTATTTGGCTCCATAGGCCTAAGACCCTGAAACCCGCTGCTCCAGCAGTGTCCAATCGGGAGTCCTAATGCGATGAGGGAATTGATCGAACTCCTGAATGTCTTTGCCTTGCTCTCGCTGATGGCGGTGGGGGGGGGCACGGCCGTCCTGCCCGATATGGTGCACCAGACCGTTACCGTCCATCATTGGGTAACCTCGACCCAGTTCGCTTCCATCTACAGCTTGGGCCAGCTTGCCCCGGGTCCCAACATGACCATGGTTGGCATCATTGGCTACCATGTAGCCGGCGTGGCCGGGTTTCTTCTGGTGCTGTTTGCCTTCTATTTCCCCGCCAGCATGCTGACCTTTGTCGTCAGTCAGGTTTGGGATAACTACCAGGACAACCCCTGGCGGGACGCTGTCCAGCAAGGGCTGGCACCCATTACCATTGGACTTATGCTGGCGGGTGTTTATGCGGTGGGGAAGGAGGCCAGTTTCCACCCTGAGCGGCCTCTCTGGTTCAATGGCATCACCTTGGCATTTGGGCTGGGAGTGGTGGGTATCCTCTTCTGGAGGCGCGTCAATCCGGCTTTGCTTATCCTGCTGTGCGGGGCCATGGGGTGGTTCTGGCTGCGATAAGAACCCTGAATCGGGCAGAGGGTGGATCACCCCTGTAAGCGAACCCCACGTCAACTATCACCAAGGGATCATCATTCGATGGAATATTCCATTCAGCACTATCTGTTAGGGCTATTAGCGGTTGCGAACAACATTCCCGCCCTTGCCCCCTTTCTCGCCCTCAGCCTGGGCTTGAACAGGTTCCAGAAGCTGGGTTTGATCATCATCGGCACGGCGGGGGCCTTCATCATCATGACCACCAGCATGCTTGCCGGCACGGCGATTTTGAACTTCTTTGGTATCAGTATCAGTGCCTTCCAGATCGCCGGCGGTATCCTGCTGGGTGGCACCGGCATGAGCATGCTCAACGCCAAGGGGTCCGGCGATGTTCATGGAAAAGAGGTGGAAAAACCCGCAATTGACCGTTCCACCCTGGTCTCCACCATGATAGTCCCCATAACGCTCCCCCTGACTACGGGTGCCGGCACCATTTCCACGGTCACGGTCTTCGCCCATGAGGCCGTCCAGGCCCATGCGGACATCGCGCTCTTCCTGGCGATCTGCATCATGACCTTCATCATCTTCCTGATCTTCTTTTTTGCCATGTCACTGATGAAGTTTCTGGGCGAGGTGGGCATGAGCGTTCTGATCAAGGTCATGGGCCTTTTTACCCTGGCGATCGGCGTGCAGTTCATCGTCAATGGCATTACGAGGATTTACCCCAGTTTGCCAGCTACCCAGGGATAGTCGATGACCGGGCAAATCCCGGCCCCTCTCCGGATCAGCGATACCTCCCCCAGTACTCGTGGGACTCCGTGGCCAGGCCTAGGATGCAATCCTCTGGAACTCAGCGATGTACGTTGTTAGCCTGGAGTTCCGCGGCACATGGTTGAGATGTTGGCGGGGAGGGTTGCTGAGATGGGCAGGGCGTGGAATCCCTGGTTGTCCTAAGAGATCACGAGACATAACGCCAGGACCCTATCGGTTTACTGAGGGTATTTTCTTAACCCGGAATATATCAATACTTTTCTAAAGTCATCTCCTTGAGTGTTGGGATACCCTGTTAATCCACTCCAGCCTTAATCCCGTTTCCTGTCGATTTTGTCGAGGAGCAATCGATAAAAAGGTACTCCCAATGCTGAGACGATTATTGATTTCTGTCCTCCTGTCCCTTTTTTGCCTTCTCGTTGCCCAAGCCGCCGGACTTTACTACTTGCTGTGGCTCTACGGCTCTGATTTGGGCCTAGTTAAGGGGTTCGATGCATTGCCCAGGATTGGAGTGGATGCTACAAACTGACCAAGGTGCCAAGTCGGGCCCTGGTTCCAGGTGGCGTCACCATTGGGACTGGCAATCCCTCCCTGTTGGTGCGCTGGGAGCAGGTCTATGACGTCTAGGCTTCCCGTCGCGTTCCCGGCGGGGTGCTAGCGGATGCCCGGCCTGCCGAGTTGTTCAGCGGCCAGATCATCCGCCATGCGGTTCAGGGCGGGCCTATTCTTGGGGCCCTGAATGTCGTTCCAATGGATGGAACCGATCCGTTGACCCATCCGTGGCGTGTGAGGCCCAACTGGCTGGACTCTACCAGGCCGTTCCCAGAGACAAGACCATCTCCCTTTAGTGGCACGATGGCTTTTTGATGAGCCTCGGTTGACTCCAACTTCACGCCCTGGAGCTCCAGGACATTCGGCTATTGGATGGCTGCTGGGGAACCTGGGATCCTGCCCTCACCCTATCATTGGTAAGGGGGAGATCAGCCCTAGGATGAAGAATTCAACCTATAGAACAGGGTGAGAAGTTCACATAAGCAAGGTGACGCCGATTTGCAGGTCGTACACCCTTGCTCTTTCTCACCAACAACTTGACTCACATGTGAGACAGATGAGATCCGTGGCATGGGGTGGAGAAATATGAGTAAGGAGCACGACCATCATCATGGTCACCATCACCCTGGTACCGAGGCATCCCTGATCCTGGCTACCCTGTTGACATTGGGTTTTGCTGCCGTGGAGGCTGGCGTTGGTCTCTGGGCTGGATC
>CAZFZB010000075.1:0-9542 GCA_964523415.1 uncultured Chromatiaceae bacterium
CTAGGGCCTCCATAGCATAAAGATGGGTGGCGAAGGGCGCGGAATAGGTCTTCTCCTGGCGCTCCCGCAGGGGCGTCAGCCAAACATCGAGAAGGCTCAGAACCTCCGAGGAGGCAGGACCCCCGCCAACTCCCGCCTTAGCCGCTAATCGGGGATGGAAATGGACGGTATCCAGCAGGCCGATGACGGCGTAACTACCCAGCACCACCAGGGACACGACCCCTACTCGGGTCTGGACCACCCGGCGCCAGGGAACTCGCAGGTGCTCATGACGGACCGCATAAAGGCCATAGGCAAGCATCAGCCCCAGCAGAAGCCAGACAAAGATGTCGGTCAACAGCAGGACAGGCATGGCTGAAGCAACTGAATTCTGGGTGGATGTAAGAACACCACTAGTCCGTCATCGAGCCTGGAGGTCTAGGGCAGGATGGCAAAGACCCTGGCGGGAAAGCCGGAGCCCTTCTCGGGTTTGGGGAAAGTGGCCACCACCAGGGCCCCCTGCTCGGGTACCTGGTCCAGGTTCGCGAGCAATTCGATCTGATAGTGGTCCTGCCCTAACACATAGGTCTCCAGTGAATAGTCACCCACGGCCGTGGCCTTGCCTGGATCCGTATCCGTGGTTTCGTGCCCGGAGGCCATAATCCGACGCTCTTCGTAGAGATACCTCAGGACTTCCAGACTCCAGCCGGGATGATGGGGGATGCCCTCGACATCCTTATTCTGCATGGCAGTCATATCCGGCCAGCGTGCACTCCAGTCCGTACGCAGGGCAACGAAGGCCCCCTCGGGTACCAGCCCGTGGCGAGCCTCCCAACTCTTCAGATCCGCCAGGGTGACCTGATAGTCTGGGTTTTGTGCCACCTGCTCATGCACATCGATGACCACCAGGGGCAACAGCATCTCCTTAACCGGGATCTGATCCACCGTGCGTAATCCCCGCACAAAGTGCGCTGGTGGATCGACATGGGTACCCCATTGGCCTACATGGGAAAATAGCTGAGTGAAAAAACCGGAACCCAGACGACCCTCACCGGGCTCATATCCGAAGAGAAGCTCGCGCCTCTCATCCGGAAAACCCGGCCAATGTGGAATTCCTGGGGCGAAGGAGTGGGTCAAATCAACGAACTTCCTGGTTCTTATTACCTGCCAGGCGTCATTCAGGGTCAGGTCACTGGCGGCTGGCGCTGGGTGTACTGCCAGCAGAAAAACCCCCAAAATGGCACAACTGCAATTCTCGATAGCGCCATGGCCTTTCATCAGCATCCCCAGTTCAGCCCAATTAGACTAGCCGCACTCGCGGGTCCACCATCGTATAGGAGATGTCGGTCAGCATCAGCCCCAGGATGTAAAGCACGGATCCCAGAAATACCATTGCCCGTACAATGGCAAAGTCCTGATTGTTGATGGCGTCCAGGGTGTAACTGCCTAACCCAGGGATGCCAAAAAAGGCCTCCGTCAACAGGCTGCCCATAAAGAGCAGGGGTAGTACCACCACCACACCCGTCAGGATGGGAATCAGGGCATTACGCAATATGTGTCGGAACAACACCAGCCGTTCACCAAGTCCTTTGGCGCGGGCGGTGCGCACATAGTCCTTTTGGGCCTCCTCCAGAAAAAGGGTACGGTAGAGCCGGGCCCCGGAGCCGATGCCGCCCAAGACCCCGATGAGTACCGGCAACACCAGAAACTTCCAGGCCTCCAGCCCCTTATCGTAACCGGAAATGGGGGCCAGGCGCAGCAACTTACCCAGCAAGTACTGGCCGCCGATGATGTAGAAAAGACCGGAGATGGAAAGCATGGCCACCAGCAGCACTACCCCGGCCAGATCGAAAACGCTGCCGCGGAAAAGAACCAGGAAGAGAGCCAGACTGATATTGACCAGCAGGCCTACCAACAACACCGGGACCGCCACTGCCAGGCTCGGCCACATGCGCTGACCGATATCGTGAAGGATGTCCCGTCCCGCGTCAGAGTTACCAAAGTCGAAAACGAAAAGCCGTACGGACTTGTCGAAGAAAATGGTCCTGGTCAGCCGCTCCAGTCCTTCCGCCTGGCGGTTAAACAGCAGGGGGCGGTCGTACCCCCGCTCTGCCTTCCAGGCCACAATCGCCTCGGGTGTCACCCTCTTGGCCCCCAACTGCATCCGCGCCATATCGTCGGGCGAATTCACCACGAAAAACAAAACGAAGGTGATCAGGTTCACCCCAATCAGAATCGGCAGGGTATAGAGAAGGCGGCGGAGGATGTAGGCCGTCATCATGTCACCTTCACAAGGCCCGCTCCCGTTCCCGCCGCCGCCAGTTCAGGACGGCCGGCACGGCCCCCAACCCCAGCAAGCCGAGCCCCAGCCAGAGGGGCCAGAGCAGGGGCTGATTCCACGCCGCCCGTAGCCGCCGGCGCAGTTCGGGGTCCAGGCGACGATACTTGAGGGTGTTATTGGCCATGAGATTCGGCTTGAGATTGGTCAGCCAGGCATGATGCAGGCTGAAGCCCTTGGGGAAATAGCCCCAGACCCAGGGACCGTCGCGGCGAGCAATCTCGATCATTTCATCGATGACGGCTTGGCGCTCGGGACCATCGTCCAGGTTCTTCATGCGTTCGAATCGAGCATCGAAATCGGGATTGGCATAGTTGGAGGCGTTCTCACCCTCCCCCGTCATCTTGCTATTGGGGCCATACAGCAAGAAGAGGAAGTTCTCCGGGTCCGGATAATCGGCATTCCAGCCCCAGGTGTAGATTTGGCCCGTACCAAGGCGCATCTTCTCCTGGAAACGATTGTAGTCAGTGGCGCGCACGACCAACTCGATACCCAGCTTGGAGAATTGCTTACGCAGCCAGTTCAGCCGTGCCTTGTCGTCTGAACCGCTCATTACGGCCTCGAAACTCAAATTCAGGGCCTGTCCAGTGGCGGGGTCCCGTCCCTCGGGATAACCAGCCTGGGCCAAGAGCTCTCGCGCCTCCGCGAGAGAACGCCGCACCGCCTGACCCTGTTGCCAGCGATAGACATAGGGGTTGAGCCCCTCCTCGCCATCCCGAAAGCCAAAGATGCCCGGTGGGAGAGGCCCCTGGGCAGGCAGGCCGCGACCATTGGCGAAGATGGCAATGTACTCCTCGTAATCCACGGCGATGGCGATGGCCTGGCGCAGTAGGCGGGCAGACTCGGCCTCCCCGCCGACCACCGGATCGCGCATATTGAAGCCCATGTAGAATATCGAGGTCTCGACCGAGGTCAGCAGTCCTATCCCCTTGTCAACCATAGCTGCGGTCATTCCAGCTCCCCCCTGGGCATCGAATCGAATGGCCTGATCGAAGGCGTCCGAAGAAATGCCCGAGCTGTCGTACCAGCCTTGAAGGAATTTGTTCCAGTAGGGGATATTTTCCTTTTCCAGGGCATAGACGGCGCGGTCGATGAAAGGCAGGGGCTGACCAGCATCCTCCAACAGGCCCGCGGCGGTATCCTCGGGCATTCCCTCGCGAGGATAATATTCACCCCTGAAATTAGGATTTCGCGTCAACTCCATGCGTAGGTTAGGATTATTCTCACTGAGATAATAGGGCCCGGTACCAATCGGATACCAGTCCAGGGTCAGGTTGCGCACCTTCATCCCTGGCTGATCATAAAATCGCTCCGCCTCCCAGGGCATGGGGGCAAAGAATGGCATAGCCAGCCAGTAAGCGAACTGGGGATACTTGCCCTTGATGCGAATGCGATAGTGGTAGCGATCGACCACCTCAGCACCGGTGAAGGGGATGGTGTCCAGATCCAGGTAGGGTCGATCACCATCCTCCCCCGGCGCGGGGGCCTGGGCCTCGACACGAGTCGTCAGTTCAGCAAAGTCCTGGATATGTTCCCCCAGAAGCCCCGCAATGGGCGAGTGCCTCCAAGGCACTGCCAGCCGCTTGATCTGATATACAAAATCCGCTGCCGTCAATTCCCGGGTGCCCGTTTCGGGGAAGTCCGCGAGGCGACTGATTTGCTTCAGGTCATCGAGCTGCAGGTGGTGATAGCGATAGCCCCCGGCAGCATCCCTGGCCAAGGCCGGGTGAGGCTGATAGTAAATTCCCGGGCGAATGCGGATCAGGTAATCGGACCAGGCGATCGCCACCGCCGGGGCATCCTGGGGGAGCACCTGGCCTTGGGCGTCGAAATAAGTTGGCTCCGGCAGGCACTCCGCCGTCAGGGGTATGAGTTGGTAGGGCCGCAGTAAAAAATGATACTGAAGGGGAGGCTCGTAAATCTGGGCCAGAAAGGCATATTCATTGGAGTTATAGGAGCGGGCCGGGTCCAGGTGCTTAGGGCGCTCCTCGAAGGAGGAATAAAGGACATTGGCCCCCGCCTCGCGTGCCGGCCAGGGGTTGTTCCAGGCACCCTCCTTACAGCCGGCCTGCAGGATCAAGGCCAATGCCATACCCATAACCCCCACAAACCGGCCTTTTTGCATCCCCCGCACTTCCGCCCGTCGCTCAGTTTCGGTAATGTTAATGACTTAGCGGGGTTGTCAGCACCGCCCATGCCCGGCCGCCACGCCTTTGGGCCAGGCCCTGGATTTTTTCCCCACCACTTGAGGTTTGAACATCATGGGGTTCCTGAAAGACAAAAAGATTTTGATCACGGGTGTCGCTAGCAACCGCTCCATCGCCTGGGGCATAGCCCAGGCTATGTATGATCAGGGCGCCACCCTCGCCTTTAGTTATCAGGGAGACAAACTGCAGGGCCGTGCCGAGGAAATGGCTGCAAAATGCGGGTCCCAGTTAGTACTGCCACTGGATGTCTCCAGTGATGCCCAGATTGCCGAATGCTTTAAGACCTTGGCGCTGCATTGGGACTACCTCGATGGCATCGTCCACTCCATTGGTTTTGCCCCCCGCGACCAACTGGAAGGGGACTATGTCGATGCCGTCACCCGCGAGGGTTTTGCCATCGCCCACGACATCAGTTCCTATAGCTTCGCCGCCCTGGCCAAGGCCGGACGCGACCTGATGGCAGGGCGCAATGGCGCCCTCCTCACCCTGAGCTATCTTGGCGCCGAAAGAGCGGTGCCCAACTATAACGTCATGGGCTTAGCCAAGGCGAGTCTGGAGGCCAATGTCCGCTACCTGGCTGCATCCCTGGGCCCTCAGGGCACCCGGGTCAACGCTATTTCCGCCGGCCCCATCCGTACCCTCGCCGCCTCGGGTATCTCCGACTTCCGTTCCATGCTCAAACAAGTCGAGGAAAAGACCCCCTTGCGACGCAATGTCACCATCGAAGAGGTGGGCAATGCCGCCGCCTTCCTCTGCTCCGATCTCGCCTCTGGCATCACTGGCGAGATCGTCTATGTGGATACGGGCTATCACATTTTGGGACTCGGCTAACTACCTCCTGGAGGGCGGGGAGGCCGCTTATCGGGGCACCCTGCCTGGCCTGATCGTATGTTTCTGAAATTCTTCAAGAAGTAGGCAAGTTCTCTATAACCGGAATTACGAGAGCTTCGAAAATTTGAAACGCGCTTGTGAAACGTACTTTGCAAAGGCGCATCAATATGCGCCCCAGTTACGAACGCAGTTGACCGAGAATCTCCAAATTATCGGCCATTAGCTGAACACCAGATTCACGTATACGTGGGTTTAATTCCATCACCTTAGGCGCAACCCTTTTATTTAGTATTTGACATACCAGTTATTGTTATTACCGAACCTAAATATCAGGGGCCTTGCTAGCTATTCTCGGTCGAAATTATCAAGGAATAATGGACAAACCGGACATCCGCGGACGATAGATGCCCCAAATCTCCAACGGCTTGAGTGTTCCGTACTTAACCGCAAGTTCATCAGCCGCAATAAGAAAGTCCAAATAACGCTTCCGCTCCGGGTTACCCGGGTCGAAACACTCCGTAAGCTGTGGATTTGTGCAGATAAACCGGATAAAAGCTCCGTGTTGATATTCAAATTCTGGTTCAAACCTCTCCGAAAGCAATCCTAATAGTTCAGCCTGGCGCAAACCCTCCATTCCGTCCGGATCTTCATCGATATTAAGTCTCAGACCTCTGGTAATATGGTTCGGTACAAGGTCAAGAAGACTGTTCGCAAACTTTTCGTTGGCGTCCCAAATTAATTTTTTGTTTTTTCCTACGACCTCAACCAAGTGAAATATTCCCTCTGGCGCCAGCCCATTTGCTATCTCGTCAAATAGCAACTCGAAGTTCAGAGCGTGGTGTATTGCTGCGTGAGAAAATATGACATCGAAACCTCTGGGTTTAATCTTGACAAAATTTAAATCTTCCACACTGAAAGTCAAATTCAGCTGCTCAGCCTGAGCAGCTTTTTTCGCGGCATCGAACAGGTCCATATTGATGTCGGTACAGTGAATTTCGTATTCAATACTAAGATCACGTGCCAAAGCAAGTTCATGTCCGCAATACCCGCTTCCCAAGCTCAACACTTTGATCGGGCGTGATAACCCTCTGAATCTCTTAGAGAGATATTCACCAAACCTTGAAACGCCGGCTTTATCCAGAACTTTTCCAACTCCCGACCAGTAGTAATTCCAGGCTCCGCTTGCGTGGGCACCGCCCTCACGGAGATCATTGGTCAGTTCGACACCTTTAAAATGGTTTTTTTCTTCCTTTATAAGACGCTTGTAATCGTACATCTTTGTAAAATCTTTCATCTAGGCCCACCTTTTTCTCATAGAGTAGGTCCCCGGAAGCTACCTTCCGCACAGGTCATCCTGCACTAGGTACCTATCCGGTTCTGTCTAACCATCCTGTGTAACCAGTCCACCGCCTTCTTCCCGTACTTGGTCTTGACCGCTAAGGGGTCGGCTGGTACCTGAATAGTATCCCTTGGAATTGAATCATCTCCATACCCCTGGCTTACGCGAATAAAGACCAAGAAGTACCAAGAAGCTGAAGGCCAACATCCCTAGGGCCAATACATGACCCTGGGTGTATTCCAAGGCCTCCACGTGGTCATAGATAGCCACTGAGACCACCCGCGTCTTTCCGGGAATACTGCCACCTATCATGAGCACAACCCCAAACTCCCCTAAGGTATGGGCAAAGCCCAGGATGCTGGCAGTGACGTAGCCGGGCCTGGCCAGAGGCAGGGCTATCGTCAGAAAGCTATCCCAGGGAGTCGCCCGCAGAGTGGCCGCCACCTCCAGAGGTCGCTCCCCAATAGCCTCGAAGGCATCTCGGAGGGGCTGCACCACAAAGGGAAGGGAATAGATCACGGAGCCGATCACCAGACCGGGGAAGGTGAAAGGCAAGAGGCCGAGTCCAAGCCATTGAGTAAAGCGGCCAATGACGCCATGAGGGCCCATGGCGATGAGAAGGTAAAAGCCAATGACGGTAGGTGGTAGCACCAGGGGCAAGGCTACCAAGGCGCCGACCACGCCCCGCCAGGCGGAACGGGTCCTCGCCAACCACCAGGCTATAGGGGTGCCCACCAGTAACAGGATCAGCGTAGTCAGGCTAGCCAGTTTGAAGGTCACCCAGACCGCGGACCAGTCGGCATTGGACAGGGCCTGGCCGGCCTCAACCATGATCGCCTTCCCTCCCCCCTTCACAGCTAGCCTCCGATCCGGCTGGCAGATCGAACCCAAAGCGGCCCAGGATGTCACGCGCCTGGGGACTGGTCATGAAGACTGCAAATTCTTGCACCAGGGGTTTGCCCACTCCTTGTTGGGTGATGATGAAGCCCTGCTCCAGGGGTGCGTGCAGACCGGGCTTGATGAGGGCATAGCTCCCAGCCCCTGCCATGACTGGATCAAGGGCCAGGGAGAGGGCGATGATGCCCACGGTGGCATTGCCCGATGCGGCGAACTGCGCCGTCTGAGCAATGTTTTCTCCCAATACCAGCCGCTCTTGAACCGCATCCCAGACTCCGATGGCGCGCAAGGCCTCTTCCGCCCGCTGACCATAGGGGGCATGGCGGGGATTAGCCATGGCGATCTTGCCAAGGGCGGGATCCACCAGATTCTGGAGGCTCCAGGTACTGACGTTGCGGACGGAACTCCAAATCACGAGGCGCCCTATGGCATAGGGGCGGACTGGCCCCCCCGCCAGCCCCTGGGCCACCAGGTTACGAGGTAATGTGATGTCGGCAGAGAAAAAAAGGTCGAAGGGCGCTCCCTGTTGGATTTGAGTATAAAACTTGCCTGAGGAGCCATAGATGACGTCGAAGCTAGCCTGAGGGTGGAGGATGCGAAAGCCGGCGATGATCTCTTCCAAGGCGGGCTTGAGATCGGAGGCGGCGGCGATGGACAGGGTGGCACCGGCCCAGACAGGGCCTGGGTTGCCAAGGCTTCCTAGCATCAGAAAGATCAAGATCCATTTGAAATGGCCTAAAACCGATCCTAACGGGCGGGCAATGAAGTTCCCCGTCTGGAACGAGGACTGGCTAGCGCACATGCTAATTCAGAACTTGACCTGCCACAGCCGTCGGCAAGCCATGCTTCAGTATGCCATGCGAGCCTGAAGCCAGTGGTACCAAGTGTCCAGGCCATCGCCGCTGCGGGCGGAGACCTGCAGCACCTCGATATCCGGATTGACGCGTCGTGCATAGTCAAGGCACTTCGCCATGTCAAAGTCCAGGTAGGGCAGCAGGTCGATCTTATTCAAGATCATAAGATCGGCGGCGTGGAACATATCAGGATATTTCAGAGGTTTATCCTCACCTTCTGTAACCGAGAGGATGGCCACCTTATGAGCCTCGCCAAGGTCGAAGGCGGCCGGGCACACCAGATTGCCGACGTTTTCGATGAAAAGCAGGCCCTTTTCTGGCAGACCCAGGCTCTCGATGGCATGACCGACCATGTGGGCGTCCAAATGGCAGCCCTTGCCCGTATTGATTTGCAACGCCGGGATCCCAGTGGCGCGGATGCGGTCGGCGTCATGGCTGGTCTGCTGATCACCCTCGATCACCGCCAGGGGATAGCGCCCCTTGAGATCCTGGATACTGCGCGTCAGAAGGGTCGTCTTCCCCGAGCCTGGGCTGGAGACCAGATTCAAGGCCAGGATACCCCTAGCCCGGAACCAAGCACGATTGGCGGCGGCAAATCGGTCATTCTTGGCCAGTATGTCCTGCTCGATCTGGACCATGCGACCTTGGCCCAGGCCGGGTGCATGGGCATGGGCGGGACCAAGGCCATAATGGTGGTGATGATCGCCCTGGCCATGATCATGTGTGTGGTCGTGATCATGGCCATGGGCATGAGAATGGGTATGCTCCTGGCCAGAATCCTGGCCATGGGTATGGCTGTGGGGGTCATGATAGAGTTGCTCATGATCCCCCGGATCTGGGGTCTGATCCAGATCCAGGTCCTCGATACGGGTCTCGCCCTGACCGCAGCCGCACACGGTACACATCTAATCCACCTCCAGTTCTTTGATTCGCAACTCTTCGCCACGGGTGATGCGCACGCCATATCCGCCACATAAGGGACAAGGATCGTATCGCTGGCGCACCGGGACCATCTGGCTACATTGAAGGCAAACCCCCTGCCCCGGGGTCTCAATAATCGCCAGCTGGGCATGCTCCGCCAGAGTCCCCCGGACCAC
>CAZFZB010000075.1:9642-11687 GCA_964523415.1 uncultured Chromatiaceae bacterium
TCCCCACTACCTGGGCCCCGAGGCGTAGATCGGGTCTTTTCCTGGGAATCCTGGGGATAGGCGGGATTTTATTCATCTTGACCTTTCTGCATGCTGACCTGAGGGGTCGCGCGGCGGCTGATGCCATCAGTCACCGACAGGAACTGGTGGCAGCCCTCGGGTTGACGGATCTGGCCCTCTTCACCGAAGCCCGCTATACCCGTCATCCAAGCCAGGCGGATCTTCACAGCGCCTTTCAGGATCATCCCCTGGCCCTGGACCACTTCCCCAGCGGCACCCTGATACCCGCGCCGCGACCGGGGTTGGGATCCTCCTTGCCATGATCACCTTTCTGCGCCGTCAGCGCTATCTGTTGGAATACAGCCTGTCGTCCCTGGCCCGGAGGCCGGGTAAACATTTGGGATTGGTTCTGGTTTATGGCCTGATCATCTTCCTGCTGGCCTCTACGCTGCTCTTAACCCAGTCCCTACGTCAGGAGGCGGCCCAGATCCTGGCCGAATCACCGGAACTGATCGTCCAGCGCCTCCTCGCCGGGCGGCATGACCTGATCCCCGCCAGCTATCTGGAGCGACTCAGCACCATCCGGGGGATCAGCGAAGGGTATGGTCGGCTATGGGGCTACTTCTACGATCCTTCAGTCAGTGCCAACTACACCCTGATGGTGCCACGAGAGACGTCTCCGGCAGCGGGGGAGGTCCAGCTTGGCGCCGGGGTGGCACGCGCCCGGGGCCTGGGCCCTGGAGACTACCTCAGCCTGAGATCCGCTCGGGGCGAGCCCTTCTCCTTCAAGGTTGCGAACCTACTCGCGACGGATACCGAGTTGGTTTCCAGCGACTTGATACTGCTCAACCCCCAGGATTTTCGGCGCTTTTTCGACTTCCCCGCGGATCACTACACCGATATCGTGCTGCGGGTGCGCAATCCGGTCGAGGTGCGCAAGGTGGCAGAAAAGATCAGTCTGGCACTGCCGGATACGCGGCCCATCCTGCGCGAGGAGATCCTGCGTACCTACGATGCCATCTTCGGTTGGCGTCAGGGCCTGGTGTTCCTGGTATTGATCGGCGCCCTGCTAGCCTTCTTCATCCTGGCCTTCGATCGGGCCTCGGGTCTGAGCGCCGAAGAACGACGCGAGATTGGTATTCTCAAGGCCGTCGGCTGGGAAACCGGCGACGTGCTGCGCATGAAATTCTGGGAAGGGGCTGCTTTGTCCTTGACGGCTTTCCTCCTGGGCTATCTGCTCGCCTATGTCCATGTCTTTCACTATTCCGCCCTCCTCTTCGCGCCAGTGCTCAAGGGCTGGGCCGTACTCTATCCTAATTTCCGGCCTCTGCCCTTCGTGGATGGTTTGCAAGTAGCCACCCTTTTCTTTTTTTCGGTTTTCCCCTATACCGTGGCGACCATCATCCCCATCTGGCGCACTGCCATCACCGATCCCGACCAGGTGATGCGATGATCCGGCTTGACAACATCAGCAAGGTATACAACCAAGGGCGCCACAACGAGGTCTGGGCGGTGCGTGGCCTCAGCCTGGAGCTCGAGACCCGGGGTATCACGGTCCTCAAAGGTCCAAGCGGCTCAGGCAAGACCAGCCTGCTGGCAATGCTGGGCTGCCTCTCAAGGCCCAGTAGTGGCCGCATTTACCTGGAGGATCGCCTCCTTTCGAACCTACCGGAACGGTTCATGACCCAGGTTCGGCGCTCGACCTTCGGCTTTATCTTCCAGCGCTTCAACTTGATCCGTGGGCTGACGGTCCTGGAAAATGTCATGGCGCCGGCCTACCCCCTGGCTCCGGACCCGGAGCGATTGCGGGATAAGGCCCTGGACTTGCTGAGGCAGTTCCGCCTGGAGGCGCGCGCCCATAATAAGGCGGAGTGGCTCTCCGGTGGCGAGGCTCAACGCACCGCCATTTGCCGGGCCCTGATCAATGAGCCACGCCTCATCATCGCCGACGAGCCCACCGCCAACCTGGATAGCCAGCTCTCCCGCGAGCTGTTGACCCTCATTGGCGAACTGGCGGACCAGGGTAAGGGCATTCTCATCAGTTC
>CAZFZB010000075.1:11787-13615 GCA_964523415.1 uncultured Chromatiaceae bacterium
ACCCTGGTTGCCTGGATGTTTGGGGGTAACCTGCTCTCTCTCCTGCTGTTTGTCTATAACGCAGAGCAACTCTCGACCCAGTTTGTTGGCGCCATGTGCGCCACGGGCGTTCTCAACGCCAATCCTTGGGGCTGGCCCACCCTCTTTCTCAAGACCAGCCTCTTTTTCGCGGGTGCCGCCTGGCTGGTGCTCAATTGGGTGGATAACCAGGCCCCCGATTACCCTTTGGTCCGCCCCAAGTATGGCCTGCTGCTCCTGATCGCCCCTCTGGCACTGGCGGAAGTTATAATGCAGGCCCTTTTTTTCCTGGGTCTGCACCCGGACCTGATCACCTCCTGCTGCGGCGCCCTCTTCAACCCAGAAGGTGGTGGGGTGGCAGCGGAGGTCGCTGGATTCCCCCCGGCTCTCAGCCTCGGCGCACTTGCCATGAGTGGGATCCTGCTGCTGGCGACAGGCATACGCTATTGGCACTGGGGGCGTGGTGGCGGGATCTTCGCAATCATGGCCGCCCTGACCTTTTGTTTGGCCCTGGCCGCCATCGTCTCGGGGATAGCTCTTTATGTCTACGAACATCCGCACCATCACTGCCCCTTTTGCCTGCTCAAGTCTGGTCACGACTTTGTCGGCTATGGGCTTTACCTCCCCCTCTTCGCCGCCACCGCCCTGGCCCTGGGCGTAGGCCTGATGGCAAACTGGCGCTCGGTCCCGAGCCTGAAGGGCATCATCGCCACCCAGGGCCCCCACCTGGCGGGTATCGCCCTGATCCTGTTTGGCCTCTTCTACGGCGTTGCGACCCTGTTGGTTCTAAGATCAAACCTGATCCTGCTGGGTCATGCCTGAGGAATTGATTCGCATGAACCCCCGCCTGTTCGTTCCCCTTCTGTTGGCGGCTCTACTGATGGTTGCTTGTGGCGAGGAGGCGCCCAAGCTGGAAAACCACCAGCCGCCGCCCGCCTTCGCACTGCGAGACCTAGACGGGAAGATCCTGAATTTCCCAGAAGACTTCCAGTCCCAGGTCGTCGTAGTGCGCTTTTGGGCGGACTGGTGCCCCTTTTGCGCGTCAGAAATGCGTGACATCGAGCCTATTTACCAGGAACTGCGTGATCGCGGCCTGAGGATACTGGCGATCAACGTGCGTCAGGATCGGGACACCGCCGCGCGCTTCACCGCCAAGCTGGGTATTTCCTATAGGGTGCTACTGGACGAGGACGGCGCCCTGGCCCGCCAATACGGCGTTACCGGGCTCCCCACCAGCTATTTCATCGATCGCTCAGGTCGGCTCCAGACCCGCATCCTGGGCGAGGCCCCCCCGCAGCTCTTTGACAAGATCGTCAGGGAGTTTCTGTGAACGCAGAGCTAACCCTGGCCATGGCCTTCGTCACCGGCCTCCTCGGTGGCCTGCATTGCCTGGGCATGTGTGGTGGCCTGGCCGGAGGCTTCTTCCTCCAGTATCAGGCCCAGCCCCGTTTGGCCTTTCAAATCCATTACCATGCCAGCCGTATTCTCACCTACACCCTGCTTGGCATGGCTGGCGCCTGGGCGGGTCGCAGCCTGGCGCAAACCGGTCTGACCGGCAAGGTACAGGGCATCCTCATGATAGGGGCCGGCCTTCTGATCATGATCCTGGGGCTGAGGATGCTCCTTGCCCGGCAGGCATCCCAAATCCCTACCCAGGGCCTGGAGGTACATCTGGAGACCAGGCGCCGTACTCCTCGGCCTTGGCCGTTGCTGTTGGGAACCCTCAATGGCCTGGTCCCTTGCGGCCTGATCTTTTCCATCGCCCTCAAGGCCGCCGCCACCAGCGACCCGGGTCGTGCCGGCCTGATCA
>CAZFZB010000076.1:0-6283 GCA_964523415.1 uncultured Chromatiaceae bacterium
CCCGGGGTAATTTTCGTGCCCCGCCTGCCAGGCCCCCAGCTATCGATTCGGGCCGGGATGGGTGAGACTTGGCCAAGCGGCGCGCAGGTAGACGAGCATGGACCAGAGGGTGAGGGCCGCCGCCACATAGAGGAATCCCAGCGCCGATTCGTAAATGGGCCAGTCCCAGGGGTCCTTGCCGAGGATGAGGACCAGGATGGCAATCATTTGCGCCGAGGTCTTGAACTTACCGACCCGGGACACCGCGACCCGGGCGCGCACCCCCAATTCCGCCATCCATTCACGCAGGGCCGAGACGGTGATCTCGCGCCCAATGATGACCGCCGCTGGCAGGGCCAACAGGGGGCGTGGGTCGGCCTCAACCAGCAGGACCAGGGCCACGGCGACCATGAGCTTATCCGCGACGGGGTCGAGAAAGGCCCCCAGGGACGAGGTTTGGCCGAGGCGGCGGGCCAGGTAACCATCCACCAGATCGGTCAGGGCGGCCAAGCCGAAGACCAGGGCACAGGCCAGGCGTGCCCAGGAAAGGGGCAGATAGAAGAGGACGACAAAGACTGGGATCAGGATGATGCGCAGCAGGGTCAGGACGTTGGGGACGTTCCACATACCTAGGGCCTCTGTCTCGCGGGGTGAATGGCTTCGAAGATGTGCTGGGCCAACTGGCGACTGATGCCCTCGACTTGGGCAATGTCCTCCACCGCGGCACCCTCCAGGGCCTGAATGCCGCCGAATTCGCGCAGCAGCCGCTGCCGGCGCTTGGGTCCGATACCGACGATATCCTCCAGGATGGAGGCCGTGCGTGCCTTGGCGCGGCGCTGGCGATGGGCGGTGATGGCGAAGCGATGCGCCTCGTCCCGGATCTGCTGGATGAGGTGCATAGCGGGCGAGTCCGCTGGAAGCATAAAGGCAGTGTCCCGGCCAGACAACCACAACTGCTCGGCACCGGGCCGTCGATCGGGACCCTTAGCGACGCCAACCAGGGTCACGCCCCACACCGCCAGTTCCCGCAGGACGCCCTCGAGCTGAGCCAACTGCCCGCGCCCACCGTCGATGAAAATTAGATCTGGTATCGGAAATTCGCCCTGCTTGACGCGGGCATAACGCCGGGTCAGGGCCTGGTACAGGGCCGCATAGTCGTCGCCCGGGGTCACCCCCTCGATATTGAAGCGGCGATAGTCGGACTTGAGAGGCCCATCCGTCCCAAAGACGACGCAGGAGGCCACCATCCGTTCGCCACTGGTATGACTGACATCAAAACACTCCAGCCGCAGGGGGGGGGCCTCCAGATTCAGGGCCAGCCGCAGGGCCTCGCGCCGCTGGGCATACCCGGCCTGGCTGCCCAGGCGGGATGCCAGAGCCACCTGGGCGTTGTCACGGGCCAGATTGAGCCAGTGTACACGCTCCCCCCGTACCCGGTGTTTGATCGCCACGCCATGCCCGGAGCGCTCGCCCAAGGCCGCCTCCAGAAAGGCCCGCTCCTCGGGCTCGGTGCTGACCATGATCACCGGCGGCACCTCCTTGTCGGCATAAAATTGGGTCAGGAAGGCGGCCATGATGCTGGCCTCCTCCAAGCCCTCGGGCACGCGTGGGAAAAAGGCCTTATTGCCCAGATTGCGCCCGGCGCGAATGTAGAAGACCTGAATACAGGTAAGGCCGCCATCGCTCTCACAGGCTACGATATCCAAATCACCGGATTGGCCACTCACATACTGGCGTTGCTGGATGCCGCGCAGGGTCTTGATCTGATCCCGCAGGATGCTGGCGCGTTCGAAGTCGAGAATGGCGGCGGCATCCTCCATGCGCCCTGCCAGTTCGGCGATCACCTCGTCGGTGCGTCCCTCCAGGAACTGAATGGTATGCCGCACATCCCGCCCATAGTCCTCGGGTGTCACCAGCCCCACGCAGGGCCCACTGCACCGCTTGATCTGATACTGAAGGCAGGGCCTGGACCGGTTGCGAAAAATCGCGTCCTCGCACTGTCGTACCGGGAAGATCTTTTGGAGGAGATGCAGGGTCTCCCGCACGGCCCAACCACTGATGAAGGGGCCGAAGAAGCGGTCGCGACCCTTGGTGGAGCCGCGATGAAAGGTCAGGCGCGGGAAGGGGTCGGCAACCGTCAGGCGGATGTAGGGATAGCTCTTGTCATCCCTCAGCAGGACGTTGAAGCGCGGCTGGAGGGACTTGATGAGGTTATTTTCCAGCAGCAGGGCCTCGCCCTCGGTGCTGGTTACCGTTACCTCGATGTCCCTGATCAGGGAAACCATCAGCGCGATACGCCGGTTGTGGGTCCGACTGAAGTAACTCGCGACCCGGCGCCGGAGGTCCTTGGCCTTACCCACGTACAACACCTTTCCGGCGCCATCCACCATCCGGTAGACCCCAGGGGTCTCGGGGATCTGCTTCAGGAGGGTACGGGGATCAGGGAGGTCAGCGGTATCTGGGTCGGACATCAGCCTCGGCCAAAGGTGGAATTCAGACAGCAGCCACCCAGTCCCGCGCCTGACCAACCACGGCCTGGAACATTGGGGTAGTCAACCGGCGAGTCTGGGTGTTATAGCGGCTGCAATGATAGGAGTCCAGTAACAGGCGGCCTCCTGGCAGGACATACCTGGCGCCATGCGCGAAGGGATGCTCCTTCTGCTTGAGCCCCAAGGCAGTCAGCACGGCCCCATGAGCGAGCCGTCCCAGGGCAAGTACCACGGCCTCCCTGCCGAGGTCTGCCAGTTCCGCCCTCAGGTAGGCATTGCACTGACGGGCCTCCGATCCAGAAGGCTTGTTATCCGGTGGCAGACACTTGACGGCGTTGGTGATGCGACAGCCGATCAATTGGAGTCCGTCGTCCCTGGCACGGGAGACCGGTAGGTTAGCGAAGCCATAATGGAAGAGGGTCTCATAGAGCAGGATACCGGCGTGATCCCCGGTGAAGGGCCGACCCGTGGCATTGGCCCCATGCAGCCCCGGCGCCAGTCCCACCACCAGGAGCTTGGCCTCGAGGGCCCCAAAGGGGGGTACGGGGGCGGCATGATAAGCGGGGTGACGCCCCTTGACCTCGTCCAGAAAACTCACCAGCCGGGGGCAGCGACGACAGCCCAGGTCAAACCAGCTGGCCGGAAGGGATCTCTCAGATTTGGGCATCGGCTCTATGGCGCTTGGCATGATGGGGTTGACAGCATAAGGCCTAGGCAGGGGTCTTACCAAACCCGGGACTCCCGGGCTCAGGGGAAACCCTGCCCACCCAAGGTCCATCCGCCTCGAGCCGGCTTCTACCTCAGTTACCCAGCCGGACGCGAACCAGGGCTCCCCCCAGTGGACTCCTGGCGATGGTCAGATCTCCCCCATAGGCCGTGCAGATTTCCCGGGCCACCGCAAGCCCGATGCCATGCCCAGGGGTGGTCAGGTCCAGACGGGCCCCACGCTCGCCCAGTCTTCGGGCCTGCTCGGGGCTAATGCCGGGGCCGTCATCCTCCACCCACAGGACCAGAAGCCCGCCCTCGCGGCGGGCCCCGACCCGGATCCGGGTCTGGCACCACTTGAAGGCGTTGTCCAGCAGGTTGCCGACAACCTCCATGAGGTCGGTCTCGGCCCCGCGGAAGCTTAGCCCGGTCTGAAAATCCCGGTCCACCCGCACCTCCCGGTCGGCATTGAGTTTCGTCAGGGTCACCAGGAGACGCTCTACCGTTGGGGCCAGGGGAAGTGGACGCGCCAGGGTGGCGAGCGGGCGGTCCCGGGCCCGCTCCAATTGATAGGTGACGATCTCGTCCATACGACGGATCTGCTCCTCCAGGGCAGCCTTAGGCAGGGGCAGATGGTCCGGTCGTTCTTCAGCCAGGGCCCTCGCATCTCCCTGGTCGCCAAGGACACTCCGCATCACCGCCAGAGGGGTCTTGAGGCTGTGAGCCAGATCAGCCAGGGCGTTACCCAATCGGGTCTGGCGTGCTTCCTCGTGAGCCAGGAGGGTATTGAGGTTTTCCGTCAGGGTCCTCAGTTCCTCAGGGTAATCACCCTGAAGGCGCGCCTGATGACCAGCCTCTACGGCGGCCACCTCCCCCGCTACCCGCCGCAAGGGGCCAAGCCCCCAACGCAGGGCCAGAAGGAGGGCGATGAGCATCACAAGGGACATGGCCCCCAGCCAGGTGAAGAGGCTGACCCGGAAGCGAGCCAGTTCCTCCTCATAGGGCCCCAGATCTTCTGCCACGCTGAAGGTGTAGTTCCGCGGCGTGGGCCCTATGGTCCAGGTGACGCCAAAACCCTCGACAAAGAAGGCGCGTTCCCGCGAATCCCGCGCCTTATGAAAACGGTGCTCGCCCGGGGCCAGATTGGCATCGAAGGGGATGTCCTCCCCGAGGGCGGAGAGGGAACGCCACTCCGGTACGCCCCGGGCATCGGCGACCTGGGCGTAGAGACCGGACCCCAGCATACTGAAACGGGCCTCGGCCAGATCGCGAGGCAGGGTCAGGCCGCCATCGTCGGCATCCGCGGCGGCCATCAACAGATAGATCTGCCCCAACAGGCGCTCCTCGCGCGCGGAGCGGGCACTGGCGTGAAAGGCCTGTTCCAGGGCCAGGCTGGTGAGGACGACGGATACGAGGAGAACGAGGCTCGCTGCCCAAGTCACCCGCGCGCGCAGCGACATCAACCCCTTCCGGACCTGGTAGCGCCCTGTTCAGGCGCGGGGTGAGATCCTCGAAAGGTATCGGCAAGGAAGGGATTGGGGGTATCAGCCCCTCGATCTTGGCAGGATGGGATCCTCACGGCGCCCCCAGTGTAAAGCGGTAACCGCGCCCCCGCAGGGTCTCGATGGGGACCAGGAGACCGTCCGGATCCAATTTTCGCCTCAGCCGTCCCAGCAGAACCTCCAGCACATTGCTGTCACGATCCTCATCCTGAGGGTAGAGATAGTCGGCCAGTTCACGCTTGGACAGAACCCGTCCGCGCTGGGCCATGAGGTGCTCCAGCAAGCGGAACTCGAAGGCCGTAAGGTCCACCTGGCGCTCCCCAACCCAAACCCGCTGGCTGGTGCGATCGAGCCGTACCGGGCCCGCCTGCAGTTCCTGATTAGGGGCCCCTTGAGCGCGCCGCAACAAGGCCCTCAGCCTCGCCACCAATTCATCCATCTCGAAGGGCTTGGCGAGATAGTCATCGGCACCCGCCTCCAACCCCTCGACCTTATCCTGCCAACGGCCGCGGGCGGTCAACACCAGAATAGGCAGCCGGCTACCGGCCCCCCGCAACCTGCGGATGATCTCGATTCCTGACAGGGTGGGCAGTCCCAGATCCACCAGGACCACATCAAAGGGGTACTCGCTGGCCAGGTAAAGGCCCTCGCCGCCATCGCCCGTAGCCTCGCAGCGATAGCCGTCCCTGGTCAGGCGCGCCAGGACCAGACCGCGCAGGGACACCTCGTCCTCAATAATCAGAATGCGCATGGGCCAAAATCCCTGTCGTCCTAACGCCCGCCCGCGGGGATGAAGACGCTGCGCACCTCCCCCGAGGGGGTTAGCACCTTGACCTCGTAACCCCCATTCCGCTCCCGGACCGAGAGGACCCTGCCACCCGTTTGCCGGCGCACCAGTTCCGCCGCCTGGTCTGGGGATGTAGCCCCGCTGCCCTGGCCAGCAATCGCCACCCCGGACGGGGCGGCGCTGATGACGCCGGCCCCCGCCAGGGTTATCAGAGCCAACAGGGCAGGAGCGATTCGGCTAGGCATGGACGGATCTCATCAACTTGGCCAGGTGGATACCTGCAAATCTAACACAGCTCCATCACGGCGCCAGGCCTTGGGGCCCGATTGGCACCCGCTACCAGTCGTTGCGGAGGATCACCGTGACCCCGTTCCCGGGAAGCCCCCAAAAGGGAACGGCCACCGGTCGGCGGGGTTCCACATAGACGGGTTCACGCACCACCACCCGCCTGTCATAGTCCCAGTAGCGATCATGGTTATGGTGCCGCCAATGATCGTGATGTTTGTGGTGATGGTGCCTCCCGCGATCATGGCCTTCCCAGTCCGCCGAGGCCTGGCCGGGCAAGCTCAAAGCGCCCGCCAGCAAGGTTATGGAGATCCAGCCCAGCGTCGATGTCGTTTTGTTCATTGCTTTGCTCCTTTGGATTCGGTGGAGCCCATTGCCCTCACCGTTGGCAGGCATCCTAGCCCTGGGTGCCTGAACCCTAGCTGAACCAATACCAAATTTCTTCAACCCTCGGGCAACCCCTTCTTCCTGTAACCCATGGTTCATGGTCTCTGGGAGGGAGCCTCGATTCCGGCTGGAAACTGACTGAAACAAAA
>CAZFZB010000076.1:6383-9478 GCA_964523415.1 uncultured Chromatiaceae bacterium
CTGCCCAGGCACGAGGGCCGGGGAATGGCGGTGGCATGGGCAGCGGCGGTCAGGCCTTGGGTCAAGGTCAGGGCCAGATGCGGCATGCCCCAGATGGCAGGGAGGGTGGCATGGTCGGCCAAGGTGGCAACCAGGGTCAGGGCAGGCAAATAGGCCCTCAAGCCCGTGACCTGGGTGCCAATTCCGGCGAGGTCTCGATTCGTGGGCGGGACCGGCTGCAAACGCGTACCAGGACCCCTTCGGATCCTCTATGAACCCATAAGCCCGGACCCCGTCGTACCCCAGGCATCGCCAGCCCAAGATGGAAGCCTTTCGCCTCGGAAGAGGCGCCAACTGAAACAGCGGCATATGAAGCCGAGATGGTCCAACTGTTGATCAAGAGAGGAAAGACCTCATGAATACCAAAACCAAGCTGTTCGTTATGACACTCGTGATGGCACTGGCGAGCCCCATGGGGCTCTTGGGAGGTGACACCTTGGCGGCCGGTCCCCAGGGAGGACGGGGAATCCGCATCCAACCCCTCAGCGCCGATGAGGCCGCAACCCTTTCCTTCATGCGCGAAGAGGAAAAACTGGCTCGGGATATCTATCTGAACATGGCCTCGCGTTGGGCCCTGCCACCCTTTGCCACGATCGCCAAGTCTGAGCAACAGCACATGGATGCGATCAAGGCCAAGCTGGACAAGTACGCCCTGCCAGATCCGGCCCTTAACGAGATCGGCGCCTTCAGGAACCCGGAACTCCAGGCCCTGTACGAGGACCTGATGAATCGGGGAGAGACCTCTTACCTGGAGGCGCTCCGGGTGGGTAGCCTCATCGAGGAGGTGGATATCGAGGACCTCGAGAATGCCATCGCCGCCACAAACCATGCGGACCTGGACCAGGTATATGGCAACCTGCTGCGCGGCTCGCGCAATCACCTGCGCGCCTTCGCCCGGGAGATCGAGCGCCAGGGTGCCGTGTACGAGGCGCAATACCTCGACCAGGAGGGCGTTGACGCTATCATCGACAGCCCCATGGAGCGAGGCAAGTAACCCGGTCGGTCACCAAGGAGGCGCATTCCCGCCAGGTTGGCGGCCCTGCGCCTCATCAATCCTTTCTACTTTGAGTGAAGGTCGCTCCCTGGATTCCTTCCCCTCCCTTCTGACTCGTCACACCTCTCGACCAACCCCTCCCCACCCCTACCAACCCCCTCCCCGAGGAGGGCACAGGAGATACACTGATTTTCCAACCTTGCTGCACAAATGACCCGCGCTCATGGCACATCCTTAATCCTGACGGTAAGGCACTCAGCTCCCCGATCGGGGGCAGGGACACCGAGGCTAACCCTCCCCCTTTCTCAGAGCCATGGGGCCTTTGATTGAATCAGAGGAGCAGGATCATGGAAAAATCGACTCAAGCCAGTGCCATCATCCTGATGGCGATTGCAACCACGGCCTTGGCGCAACCCCTAGGCGGCTATGGTCCCGGCCCGGGACCGGGCGGTCGCGGCATGATGTCAGGCGCACCCTGCCTGGGCGGATTTGGTCGGGGCCCAGGCGGTGGAGGGGGACCTGCCGGGGTCGAGTTCAGGGTCCAGCGCATGACCCAAATGCTGGGGTTAAGCCCCAAGCAACAGGACCAAGTCAGAGACATCCTGGAGGGACAACAAAACAACCGCCAAGCCATGCGGTCCGCCATGCGGACGGAGGTGGATGCCATACTGACCCCGCAACAGCGCGCCCTGCATACCCAACTCATGAACGGAGGCGGGGGGGGTGGCTATGGGGGCGGATACGGCCGCCAAGGCTGGTGACGGTCGGCCTTGCGGGGAGATCTAACCTGCCGTAACGGCGGTGCTGAGAGGCCGCTATCGCCTCCCGCCCATGCCCTGCCCGCCTGCGCCGCGCCCACCCCCTTGGCCACCGCCCTCGCCACCCGATAGTTGACGCTGGCGCGCTTCATACCCGCTCCCGTAGGGCAGCCTGCCGGACTGTCCGGAGCCGACGCCCTTGGAGCGGGTACCCAGGTCCGGCAATTCCGCGAAATTCCCCTGAGGATTCTTGGACCCACCTGGCAAGGCCGCGAACGCGGAGGAACCCATGGCATAGGCTGGGATCGAGAGATTCAGCGGCCTGACCGCCTCATGGGGCGACCCGGTATCTCCCTCGGCCTGCTGAGCCCAAAGGGGTACCGCCAGGGTGGCCAGGCAAAGGAGGGTTGGAATAGGGAAGCGTAGGAACACGGCACCTTGGCCTAAGATTTTTCGAGTGAAGGCATTCTTGCAGAGTTGCGCAACAAGCCCATGTCCTGATCGCGTCAGATCATTTCCGTTTGTAACCGAATATTTCCGCCTCTGTGAAGCTGGCAGGACGCGCGATATACTCGAAAAATGAATAGCCTCAACGCAGACCGCATCCTGGTTGTCGATGACGACCCCGCCCTGCGGAACCTGCTGGCTGAATACCTTACCCTCAATGGCCTGAAGGTGGAAACCGTTTGTGACGGGACCGCCATGCGACACTCCTTCGCCAGGGAAATTCCCGATGCAATCGTACTCGACCTGATGTTACCAGGCGAAGACGGCTTGAGCCTGGTGAGGGAGTTGCGGGCCCATTCACGGGTTCCCATCCTGATGTTGTCGGCACGGGGCGAGGAAATCGACCGTGTCGTCGGTCTTGAGGTAGGTGCCGACGATTATCTGGCCAAGCCCTTCAGCCCGCGCGAGTTGTTGGCCCGACTCCATGCCTTGGTACGTCGCGCCAGGTCCAGCCCCAGCCCCGCTGACGGCTCCACGACCCCGAGCCCCCTTGAGCAACACCATTTTGGCCCCTTCGTCCTCGACTTAGCGGCGCGACGCCTCTTGCGGAACGGTAAGGAGGAGCGCCTGACCGGGGCGGAATTCGACCTCTTGCGGCTCTTGGTGGAACGCCCCAATCGCGTCCTTTCCCGCGACAGTTTGATCGACCTCCTCAGGGGTTTCGATCGCGACCCCTTCGACCGCAGTATCGATATTCGTGTCACCCGTCTTCGGCGAAAGATCGAGACCAACCCTAGCGCCCCGGCCTATATTCGCACCGTCCGAGGTCAGGGCTACCTGTTCAATCCCCGCGGCGA
>CAZFZB010000076.1:9578-13113 GCA_964523415.1 uncultured Chromatiaceae bacterium
ATCGCCGTGGGATTCCCATCGCGGCGTGTCGGTACCCAACCGCTGCGTACCCTCTTCATTGCCCTGGGAACGGGGTTGATCCTGGCCATGCTTGCCGCGATCTGGCTGGCAAGGCTTACCGCTGGCCCCCTAGCCCGCCTGGAAAAGGCCACCGCCGTCATCGGACGGGGGGAAATCCCGGACCTGCTTCCGGAAACCGGACCACGCGAACTGGCCGCCTTAGCGGCCCATTTCAACCAGATGGCGCGCCAGGTACGTGAACTGCTGGCGGTCCGGACCACCCTCATGGCCGGCGTCTCCCACGACCTGCGCACCCCTCTGGCCCGGATGCGCTTGGCCCTGGCCCTGCTGGCGGAACAGCCCTCGCCAAGGTTGATCGACCGCCTGGAACAGGACATAGGCGAAATGGATCAACTCATCGGCAAGGTCTTAGAACTGGCGCGTGGCCTGGAGACTGAAGGGGGGGAGGTTCTCGAACTGAGGGACTGGCTCGCCCAATTGGCGAGTCATTATCCTTCCGGCCGGGTGCGTTACACCCCGCCCCCCTATTCCTGCCCCTTACGGCTGCCGCCCCTCACCTTGCGCCGCGTCATGGAGAATCTCCTGGACAATGCCCTTCGTTACGGCGATGGCCAGCCCATCGACCTGGTACTGGAAGAAACGGAATCCGCGGTGAGTATCGGAGTGCTCGACAGAGGCCCTGGTATACCAGCCCATCAGATCGAGGCGGTCTTCCAACCCTTCTACCGCATCGATGGCTCACGCAGCCCCATCACCGGCGGCTCTGGTCTAGGATTGGCCATCGTGCGGCAACTGGCGACAGTCCAGGGGTGGCGGGTCCAGTTGCGACCCCGCGAGGCGGGTGGGTTGGAGGCCTGGCTCACCCTCAGCACCGCGCCTTGCTCCACGAATCACCGGGCCCCTGCTACCGATGGCCCCCTCACAAGGGGCGCATCCGCCCCTGTTACTTAACCTCCGCCCCTCGGGTACGGCCCTCTCTACCGCTCAGCCATCGCTTTAAGGAGCCCTTAAGGATACCCCATCACAATCTCGATATCCGGCAAGTTGCCACCTTGACCAGCAATAGACTCCAACCCATGTCCCAACCTGACCTCAAAGGCTACGCCTGGCTGTCGATTGCCGCAGCCCTGACGACCATTCTGCTCAAGACCGGGGCCTGGTGGCTCACGGGGTCCGTAGGGCTGCTCTCCGACGCCGTCGAATCCCTGGTCAATCTGGCCGGGGCCATGATGGCCCTCTGGATGTTGACGATCGCGGCCCAGCCCGCGGACGACGACCATTTCTACGGCCATGGCAAGGCGGAATATTTTTCCAGTGGCTTCGAGGGGTTACTGATCCTGGGCGCGGCTATTGCCATCGGCTGGGCTGCTGTGGATCGGCTCCTCCATCCCCAGGCACTGGAACAACTCGGAGTGGGTCTGGCCATTTCGGTGGTCGCCTCCATCATCAACCTGCTGACGGCGCTCCTCCTGCTGCGTGCCGGTCGTGAGCACCGCTCCATTACCCTGGAAGCGGACGCCCATCACCTGCTCACCGATGTCTGGACCTCCGTCGGGGTGATCCTGGGGGTCGGCGCCGTTTGGGCGACCGGCTGGCTATGGCTGGATCCTCTGCTGGGCCTCCTGGTGGCCGCGAACATCGTCTGGACCGGGGTGCGTCTGGTCAGTCGCTCCGCCGCTGGCCTCATGGACACGGCCCTCCCGACGAACCAACAGGATGCCCTCGCGGAGGTTATGGAGAAGTATCGGGGCCAGGGCATCGATTTCCACGCCCTCTGGACCCGTCAGGCCGGCGCGCGGGTCTTCATCTCCGTTCATGTCCTGGTACCAGGGCGCTGGACAGTAAAGGAGGGGCATGACCTGGTCGAAGGCATCGAGGCCGAGATGCGCGCCGCATTACCTCATGCCCATGTACTGACCCATCTGGAGCCGATCGAGGACCCCCTGTCTCAACAAGATCAGGATTTGGATCGCTAGCCTGCCATGACCTGGAGCATGAAAAAAGGAGGCCTGGGCCTGATCCGCCCTACCCCCCCCGCTTCCGACCGAGAAGGGCCTCCTGACATCCTTAAGTTGACCTTAAGGCGAACCGACTATCATTCATTTCTGCCGTAGAACCTCTCCCGTACGAGTTCAGATCATGTTCAAGCCTCACCCGCTTCGGTTCCTCCTCCTCTGGCTCCCGTCTACGCTGGCCTGGTCAGCCGGCGAGCCACTGCTCCTGCAACCGTCTCAAATCAAGTCCCTGGGCATCGAGACCCTGGTCATCGGTGAAGCCATGGAGGCTCGTCCCAGCCGGCTGCCCGCCCGGGTGGTGGTGCCAACCGACCAGATCCGCCTCGTCTCCGCCCCCGTCGCGGGTCTGGTCGAACGGCTGGCGGTCGCCACGGGGGCCAGGGTCAAGAAAGGGGAGGTCGTGGCCCGCATCGCCAGCCCGGAGGCCCTCACCTTGCAGCGTGATGCAATGGAGGCGAGTACCCAATCCAGCCTCCAGCAGCAAAACCTCAAACGCGATGAGCAGTTGTACGCGGAGGGGCTGATCGCCGAATCCCGTCTTCAGGCCACGCGCGCGGCCGCCAGCCTGGCGGCCGCCCGGGCCACCGAGAGCCAGCAGCATCTGGAGTTGGCCGGCGTGACCAGCAAGGGCGGGGGTCCCCTGATCCTTTCCGCCCCCATGGATGGCGTGGTCCTCGAACAGGGGGCCGCCCTGGGGCAACGAGTCGAGGCCTCGGCGGTGATTTACCGCATTGCCCAACTCGCACCGCTATGGCTGGAGATTCAGGCCCCGACCAGCATCTTCAACGGGCTGGCCGAGGGAAACTTGGTCCGAATCCCCGGTAGCGATATTCAAGGCAGCCTGATCGCCATTGGGCCCAGCATCGATACGGCCAGCCAGACCCGGCTGCTACGGGCGCTCGTCAGCGAGGGTGCCGAACAACTGACGCCAGGGCAATCGGTCGAGGTCGAGATCGCCCAGGTTAACGCCCAGGACCAGCGCCTGCCCGCCGCCGCCGTGATACGTCAGGGGGGCCAGGCCTTCGCCTTCGTGCAGATCGCCAGCGATGACAAGGGCTCCAGTTTCGAGGCCAGGCCGGTACGGATCATCAACCAGAGTGGCGAAGGCCTGCGGGTTGCGGGTCTCAAGGCGGGCGACCGGGTGGTATTGAAGGGCGTCTCCAGCCTCAAGGCCATGATGTCCGGCATCGAGGGTGAATGATGTTGGACCACCTGATCCGCTTTTCACTGACCCAGCGTTTGCTGCTATTGGTTCTGACCCTGCTCCTGATCGCGGTGGGGGTTCAGTCCTTCCTGGGTCTGCCCATCGATGCCTTTCCCGACGTGTCGACCACCCAGGTCAAAATCATCCTGAAGGCGCCGGGCATGACCCCGGAAGAGGTCGAAACCCGGCTGGCGGTGCCCGTCGAGCAGGAGATGCTCGGTATCCCCAATCAGCGGCTGCTCCGTTCCACCTCCAAGTATGCCCTGACCGATATCACCATCGACTTCGAGGACGG
>CAZFZB010000077.1:0-13069 GCA_964523415.1 uncultured Chromatiaceae bacterium
AGGGCTCTGGCAACGAGGTCGGCAAGCCCTTCCCCTGGATCGTCTCCGACTTCGGGCTCCTGGACGCGATCGAGTCCGGTCTGGTCAAGGTGCCGCAGTTGCCGGCCCGCGACATTACCGGGTCCGCGGAGGCGAGCTACTTCAACATCTGGCGCTGGGTCGAGCAGCGTGCCCTGGAGGATGGTTATGGCACCCCACTGACGCCCGAGTTGGTCATGACCTACGCCACGGCGCCCGTCAATCAATTGGCCCAGGATTGGCATCAGCGTTTCCTGGACTGGCAGCGGGAACAGCAGGGGGAGCTGCATCCAGTGCCGCCGGTCTTCATCGTCGTCTGCCGGGATACGCGAGTGGCGCGGGCCATGTACGACTGGCTGGCGGAGGGCAAGGGCGCGGCCGCTGCTCCGTCCTGGTTCCGCAATGCGCCCGGCCGGGAGATGACGGTGCGCATCGACTCCCGGGTGGTGGAGGACATGGAGGCCGGTGGTACCCAAGACGAGACCCGCCGCCTGCGCTTCATCCTCGACACCATCGGCAAGAAGACCTGGCCCGGGGGCAAGGTGCCGGAGGAATGGGCGGAGCTGGTGCGCCGTCACAACGAGAAGACCGCGGATGGGGATGAAGCGGCGGGGGAGGCCGGGGCGAGCGCGGCTAGCAACGGCCTCTATCGCTGGCTGGATGAGCGGGTGCCGCCGGGGCGAGATATCCGCTGCATCGTTTCGGTGGCCATGCTCACCGAGGGCTGGGACGCCAACACAGTGACCCACATCGTCGGCCTGCGTCCCTTCGGTTCGCAACTGCTGTGCGAGCAGGTCATCGGCCGGGCGCTACGGCGCCAGAGCTATGCCCTGAATGAGGAGACCGATCGCTTTACCGAGGAGACCGCCCGGGTCTTCGGCGTGCCCTTCGAGCTGGTGCCCTTCAAGGTCACCAAGGGGACTATCGACAAGCCACCCCCGCCGCCGCCCAAGCACATCTTCAGCGTCCCGACGAAGAGCCACTACGAGATCACCTTTCCCCTGGTCGAGGGCTATTTCAGCCCCGGGGAGGTGCGCTTCCAGGTGGATTGGGCGGCGCTGCCGACCCTGACCCTCGATCCCATGGAGATCCCGGACCGAGTGCAGCTCAACTCCCTGACCGCCCCCGAGGGCGCGCTGTGTGCTTATGGACCGGGGGAGAGGCCCTTGATGACGCTGACGGAATGGCGCAGCCAGTTTCGCGAGCAGCAAGTCGCCTTCCGCTTGGCGCGGGAGGTGGTGCGGCGCTGGCGGGATGAGCAGGCGGCCCCAGATGCTGATGGCGACCCGGCCCTGCCGGCGCAAACCCTGTTCCCACACCTGGTCAGCGCGGCGCGGCGCTTCCTGGCGGATCGCAGCAAGCTGATCTGTAAGGGCACTACCACCCCCGTGGATGTGCTGCTGGTGAACAAGTACGCCCAGACGGCGGTGGACCACCTCTTCACGGCCCTGCGCCAGGGGACGCGCACGGCACAGGCCGAGTTACCCCGCATCCCCCAGGGCGCGGCTGGAAGCGGTGCGACGGGCTACGTCGATTTTCATACCACCAAGCCCATCTGTCCGGCGGAGAAGTGTCACCTCAATGCCATGGTGGCGGACACCGAAAAATGGGAACAGAGCGCGGGCTTCGTCCTGGACACCCATCCGGCGGTGGCACGCTGGGTTAAGAATGAGCACCTGGGTTTGCGCATCCCTTACCGTAAGCACGGGGTACCAGCTAATTACTACCCGGACTTCATCGCGGTGCTGGGGAGTGGTCTGAGCCTGCTGATCGAGATCAAGGGCCGCTATGCCGATGACGCCGATCTTAAGGCCAAGGCCGCCGAGCGCTGGGTGGCGGCGGTGAACCGTACCCGGGCATATGGCACCTGGGGATATCTGGTAATTACCGACCCGCCCAAGCTGATGCAGGAGTTGGATAACCTGGCGGGGGTTGTGCGACCGGTGCCGGAATTGGCATTGGCATGAGGTCAGGGGTGCTGATGGTCCTGGCAGGCGAGCAGGATGGCGGGGGGGCTGCGCCACCCGGATCTTCTCCCTTGCGAGGATTTTTTCGTCATGGCGGAAAAATCGACCTCACCAACGGCCCCTGGTGACCGCCGAAGGGCCTGGGTAATGCTCCAGGCACACCCCTAGTATGGGCGCCGTCAAGGACCGCTGGAGCGATCTAAGAGCTATAATATATCTAATTGAATATATTATAAATAATACGAATTTTCGGCTTCAGGCATGGGAAAAGCATCGATCAATAAGGCCGCCATCGTAGAGATACTTGCGCCTTGCCTCGCCACAGGACAGGCTGGTATTGAGGTTGCAGCTCCCTAGAATGACTAGACACACGCAGTTGCGGTATGAGAAACGTCCCAACTGCCATGCCATTTCACGACCGGCGGCGCCGGGGTAGGGGGGCGGGTATGGGCACAGCTTATCTTTTTGCGCTGGACTTCCTCGCCCCTCACGTTCCGCCGGAACGAGGCTCGAAGCGAGACGTTCAACTGGTTCGTACGGCAAACCTGGCTTGTCAGCGGCACCAGGCGGGGATTTCCGATAGGTTCCTGTTCGTCGTCTATGGCGAGTGCGATCAAAGCCAAGTCGCTGCGGCGCTAGGCTCCTATGGGTTTCCGGCCTTGGACTTGCGCTTCGTCGAGGAGGAAGACGATCTGTATTGCAACGACCAGGCACACGTTTCTTGGGACCTGGGCAAGGAGGATGAGATCGCCGAGGGGCTGCGAAGGTGGGTCGAGGTCGATCCCCCCGGGGCGCTGCCGCTGGCGGGACTGCTTGTGTCCGGCCGCAATGGCCTGGAAGCATACCGCGAAGTTGTGTGGAGGTGGATTGGCCTGGAGGCGGACGGCTCGGACTTCGATTGGCCGTTCGATACCAACGCCTTCGCCAAGCTGTTGCCATGGACCCACACGCGCCGCGCGGCGACCTGGTTGGCCGTGCTGGAAGCGGGTGGCGGCTTCAAGGCCGATGACATTGAGTGCAGCCCCTGGGAAGCCTATTGCGCCAAGGCTCAGGCCGCCGCCCTGTGCGAGTGGCTACACGGATTCGAGGCGGCGAGCGGCAACAGCTACAACCACTTTGACCCGGACGAGGCGGCACAAGCCCTGGGGATGGACGGGGTACTGCTCGGTTACGGAGCGGCTATGTCTGGGGGGGCTCCCATGGATAGCATACAGGAAGCCGAAGGCGGGTCTGAAGCCAGGGCCGTCGCAGTCCTCGCCGTGACTGAGAAGTACAGAACAGAGGTTCTGTCGGCTCTGACAATTCTCGGGGGTGAAGGCGCGCTGTTCTTCACGCTCTATGCGTCGATCTGGCCAAAGTACGACAGTTGCACCGAGGAGGCGGTTGAAGCGCTGCTTGGTTTGCGTGAAATCGAGTACGGCGAGATTGATGCCGCGTGGCAGTTCGTCAGCGACGGCTGGCACGAGAGCGCCTACGCCTGTTGAGGGCGGGGCGGTTTAGCCCGTGGCTGGGGCGCCGGAAGAGGATCATGGGCTGGCTTGCTGGGGCGCGGCGGTGTTGCGCAGGGTGATGACATTGCCCGTCTTCTTGCCAGCGGCGAGGGCTTGCAGGTGAGCCTCCCAGCGTTTGAGGGCCTGAGCCTTTTGCTTCGCGTAATCGTGGCGGTCGTAGTGTTGATGCTGAACACCGGACAATCCGTGCGAGAGCAATTGGGCGCGGATATCGCTGGTGATGCCCATGCTGGCGAGTTGCGTTTCGATGGTGCGGCGAATGTCGCGCAGATCGAAGGGCGCTCCCCCCATCGCGGTGGCGATCTCGCGGACGCGCCCGCCGGGGGTCGAGGGGTCGAGGGCCTTGCCCTGGGTGGAGACGAAGAGAGGTGGGTCGAGGTCGAGCGGCGCGCCCTGCTCCTGGGTACGAATGCGGGCCTTGGCCCTGGCCCTGTCGCTCAGGCCTGCCACCAGGGCTGCGGCGAGGGGGGCGAGGGGCAGGAGGTGATCCCGAGCTTCGGTGCGGCGGCCTTTGGGGTCCAGCAGGTGCAAGGTGGCGGTGGCGGGGTCGAAGTCGTTGCAGCTGGCGCGGAGGAGTTGCGAGGCGCGTTGGCCGGCGGCCAGCAAATGCAGGCGCAGAAACTGGTCGATGAGGCTGAGGTCGTCCCCCTGCAATCGCTGGTAGTAGGCGCCAAGTTCGGCGGCGCTGAGGGTGCGCTGTCCGCGACCAACCGGGACGGCACGGATACCCATGACGGGGTTTAGTTCGATAGCGAAGGGGATCATGTCCGCCGGGGCGGCGGTGTCGTTTTCGGCGCGCTGCGCCAGGGCGAAGGCGGCGGACAGGTAGGCGCGGACGATGCCGGCAGCGCGTTCCTTGCCGCTTTCACGGACCTTGCGTACCAGCGTGGCGATCTGTCGCTGGGTGACTTCCTTGGCGGGGGCGGCGGCCAGGTCGGGATCGGCCCGGAACAGGTGGACGTTAAACATGGAGCGGGCATGCGCGGCGGTGCGGGTCTTGCCGTGGCCGTCGAGGTGGCTGACGTAAAGCTCACAGAGGGCGCGGAGGGTGTAGCGCTTGCGCTCTTCCTGGGCGCGGTGTTGGGCTTCGAGGGCCAGCCGGGCGGCTTCGGTGGCGGCGGCCTGGGCGTTGCGGGCGGCTTCGCGTTCGGTGCGGCGGTCTTGCTTGGCTTGTAGGGGGTCGATCTCCTGGGTGGTGACGTTGGCAAGGTCGATGCGGGCCTGGGTGCGGGCTTGATCGAGGGTGAGGACGCCATGTTGGCCGACAACGGCCAGGCGCCAGCGGCCATCGTGCCAGTAGCCGATGACGAAGGTCTTGATTCCCGACGGCAACAGGCGGAGGCCGAAGCCGGGAAGTCCGGTGTCCCAGATCACCACCCGTTTCACGCTACCGTTGGCGTAACGCTGGCCTCCGCAAGTGAAGTAGTCAGCCTTTTTGCAGAAATCTATCGTGAGTTTCTGTTTGTTCTTCGCGACGGATTTCCCGGTCCCCGCTACCTCGGTCGTGCCCGCCATGTCGTTATCTCCCCCGTGTCAGCGGAAACGTGTCAGCTATGTGTCAGCAGAAAGGATCGCAATTCTTGCTGACACGTCGCATATCATAGCAAAGGGAGATTGAGATAGACTACTGATATTTGGTGATATATGGTAGTTAGTCGTAATGACTGGCAAAGGGTAATAGAGGGGTTCGTGTGACTGTTAATCATTAGGTCCGTGGTTCGAGTCCACGCCGGGGAGCCAAAATTCTAAGGGTTAGGTCGAAAGGCCTAACCCTTTATTTTTTCGGCCGGCGTAATACGAAGACGGTGCGGCGGACGCCATTGCCGCCGCGGAGCGGCCGGTCAGGGGGGAGGAAACCGTTGCACCAGCACCCCGGCGATCGCCTCCAGCGCCTGCTGCACGCAAAAGCCCATGCCGACGTTCGGGATCACGGGGATTTCCCGGGTGGCCGCTTGATCCAGCAGGTGGCGCTGCAGGCTCCAGATTGCGTCGAACTGGTCCATGTGACGACGGCCCTTGCGCGACGGGGCCAACAGGGCGCGCCATTGGAAATGCTGCGCCAATTCCTCCCGTTCCGGAACCGCCACCAGCAAGGGCACCGCCACCGCTCCCTCCTGGACGAATTCCCCCAGCAGGGCCGGATGCAGATGGGTCCCCTCCAGGATGGTAGATTCCCGCTCCTCCCGCTGACGTTGCAACACGCCGCGCACCGCCACCGCCACCTTGTCCGCCTGGGCCTGGAAGCCGGCAATGAGCCGCGCCTCCTCGTCAAGGTCCAGAGATAGGCGGGGCAGGGCGTGCCATGCCTCGTAGGAAGAGCAATGTAATTCAGGGGCTAGATGCTCGGATACCAAGAGCCGCATCACCTCCCGCAGGGTATCTGTTGACTGGACCCGGCCGATGTCCAGGCGCAGACCCAACTCCGCCGCCAGGGTACTCTTGCCGCTGCCGGAACAGCCCCCGATCAGGATCAACAGGGGCAGGCCACTGCGACGAAAGGCGGACCAGGCGTGAAAACGGCTGCTGATGTCCGGTCCCAGACGATCCTCGATGACGGCGCACACCCGGGCCTCCAAGGCGCTATCGGCGACCATCTCCAACCTCTCGGCAAACAACTGGCCAAACACCTCCTCGGTGATAGCTGCAGCGTCCCGTTCCGGTACTCCCGCAACCTCTAGCCGTTGCACCAGGAGGGGCGCGTCGATGCGGCGGGTCACGCCCAGGCCCTTGATCACGGTTACCGCACTCGGGTGGCCGGCCGTGCCCCCAGGGGCGAGCAAATTGCCACCGGCCTGCCAGGCCAGGGTCTCCGCCAGGCGCTGGATATCGGGGCGGAAGGGGCCTACGGCGCCTGCTGGACCCTGGGTCGCGTCCAGCAACTGCAGGACCGCGCCCACCCCATGGTGGTAACGGATGGGGATGCACAACAAGGATCGCGACTGCCGGCCGGCGACGCGATCCCAGGCCTGTAGCCAATCCAGATCGAACCCGTTGGGCTGGCCCAGATCGCCGATATGCACCGACACTCCGTGGAGGGCGCTGTACCAGGCCGGGCTAAGCTGGTGGCCAGGGGTACCGGGACGTGCCAGGTGGAGGGCTTGCCAGGCCTCGGAATCGGGGCCAACGGGTTCCCCGGCGATCATTAGGGCCACCGGGACCAGTTCATCAGCATCGACCGTCAGGAGCATTCCAGCCTCGGCACGGGTCAGCTCCACCGCCCCCTGCAGCAGCGCGCTCCAGCGTCCCGCGCCCGGGGGCTTGTCCGTCAGAACGCCACCAATATGGCCCAGCCGCTCAAGAGTATTGGCGTCCATAGTTCCACCTTACCTAGGGGATGATCCGAACCCTTGGGGCGCGTCGCCCCCAGGCCTGGGGCTGGGGGCGGGGCGCTGGACCCAGGCTCCACCGGGGCATTTTCGCCTTTGGCGGCGGGGCTGGCCAGTGCCCCCCCCGGGTTTCCAGACCACGTGGGCGCAATGTCGGCGCTCCTGGGTTGGTATGGGGTTGATGTTCCGGCGGCGAATTGCCGTTCCCATCGGTAGCTTTCCTACCGGTAAGGGAGACGTGCACACTTCTAGTGGTGTTCTTGGATAGAAAATCCAATTGTCCGAGGAAAAGTAACAATTGAATTCGGCCTAGGGTCAATCGCGCAAGGAGTGTCCCGTGACAGGCACTGAGCAGGGCTGGACCTATCGCCGCTCCGGTCAGACGCACTAAGGGGTCTGCCGGCATCCGGTTGCCCATGGTGTCACGGACGGTTTGTATGCCGGCATTGGCAATTTCTTCAGATGGGCACGCGAAAGTAAACTATCTTTAAGGAGTTACAGGGGCAGGGTGGAGTTCTGAGGTGGTTCCTCTGTTGGTATCAAGTAAAGGGACGGCTAGCTACTTTATCCTTATGGACGTTCTCTAGGACCCAAATTACACCATCGAACATCATGCGCTCCCCCGCGACTGGCTTTTCCCGGCGGCTCTAACATTCCCATCATGCAAGGAACACATCATGAATAGGATTCTTGCATCGAAATTCCTTGGCCTGATTTTGATTTTCGGACTTGGCTTTTCATTCCCTGTTGCGGCCGCCCCCGAGGCAATGATGGGCGGCTGCCAGATGTACCCGGCCAACAATATTTGGAATACCCGCGTGGACAACTTGCCCGTGCATCCGCTTTCAACGGCATGGATCAACAACATTGGCCGAAACACCGGCTTCCACATGGACTTTGGTTCCGGAACCTGGGCGGGCGGGCCAATCGGCATTCCGTACAACATCGTGGCGGGGTCCAGTGTGACGAAATATTATCCGACCTTCCAATACGCAAGCGAATCGGATAAGGGGCCATACCCCATCCCCGCCAATCCCAAGATCGAATACGGCAGCGACCATCACATTTTGATCGTGGATTCGGAGACCTGCAAACTGTACGAAATTTACAACGCCAGTTTCTCGAACGGGAAATGGAAAGGCGGTTCGGGCGCGATCTGGGATTTAAAATCCAATGCCCTGCGCCCTTCCGGGTGGACCTCGGCGGATGCCGCAGGTCTGCCGATTTTGCCTGGGCTCGTGCGTTACGAAGAGGTTTTGGCCGGGCGCATCGACCACGCCATCCGATTCACGGCCAGTAGCACAAACTCCTATATTTGGCCGGGACGGCACCTCACCAGCGGACAGCCCGGCGTACTGACCAACACCCCGCCTATGGGCGCCCGTTTTCGATTGAAGGCATCGTTCGATATTTCAAAATACCCAGCGAAAATGCGCGTCATTTTGCAAGCCATGAAAACGTACGGAATTATCCTGGCCGACAATGGCTCGGATTGGTACCTGAGCGGTGCCCCCGACCCGCGCTGGGACAATGACATGCTGCATCTGCTCGACAAGGTTACCGGCGATGATATCGAGGCGGTAGATACGGCTGGGCTAAAGATGGCTAACGACAGTGGACGGGCGCGTGCCAACCATTGGAAGCCAAAAGTGGGTAACTCAATCCAGATCCAATACAGCGGAGCTATCGACCTGACGAAAAATGTCGATGTCTACAACCTCGATATGTTCGAAACTACGAGGGCGCAAGTTGCGGCCTTGCACATGAAAAACAAAAAAGTAATGTGCTACGTCAACGCGGGCGCCTGGGAGGATTGGCGGCCGGATGCCAATCGATTTCCCACCTCTGTGCTGGGCAACGACTATTCCGGCTGGCCCGGCGAAAAATGGCTCGATATCCGCCGCATCGATCTGCTGGCTCCCATCCTGCGCGCCCGCCTCAACCAATGTCGAGCCAAGGGATTCGACGGCGTGGACCCGGACAATATGAACGGCTACGAGAACCCCACCGGCTTCCCGCTCACAGCGCAGGATCAGATCAGCTTTAATAAATGGCTGGCAACCGAGGCGCACAGGCGCGGTCTGGCAGTTGGCCTCAAAAACGATTCAGATCAAGCCCCCGATCTGCTTTCTTCTTTCGATTGGTTACTCACCGAGGATTGCTTCGCACAAGGCTACTGCACCGATGCCACCATCCAGTCCTTCATCACGGCAGGCAAGCCGGTTTTTGCGGTGGAATACACCGACAATGGGATCAACTTCACCCACTTCTGCGAGCAGGTCAGCCCGCTGAGGCAAATGGGTATTTACAAACATCGCAACCTGGATGCGTACTTGCAGGTCTGCCCATAACGGGTGGGGTCTCCTGTCTGCACAACCGAATTATTTATCGATAGGCCCCGGGAGTCACAAGGATTCTGTTTAACAGGCCGTTGTTATGAGACGATCAATTCCCCCAATCCATGGTACCAGGCGGAACATTTCGCTGAAAACGTCGCGCATGAGCGCTTTCAGCGCCTCTTTTTGATTTCCACCCTGATACCGGGTCTCGTCCTGTCTGAGGGCGGATTCAGGGCGCACCGCCCTTCAGGTATGTCGGGTGTTCCACCAGGGGACTACGCTTCGCCGTTGGTGCGGAGACGGCATAGGGTCAGCCCGTCGCTTTCCCCTTCCCGTGCTTCGAGGCCAAATTCAGCGGTCTCCAGATCATGCTCTATCCCCTGAAAGTGCCTGCGCCCCTGAGAGCGAGCGATGGAGGAATCCAGCGCAGGATTATGGGGGAGTGCTCGCACCGCGAGGGCGTAATCGCCCGCGATCGACGGTTGAAGTGATGGGGCGGTTCCCTCAGATCTGGCCGATGCACCCCCAAACACGGAACCAGCCGGATGGAGATCAGGGTTGTCGAACGCCTCGAAGAGCTACCCGCTGCCGACTGGGACCGGCTGGTCGGGCCTGACCGCAACCCCTTTCTCTCGCACGTCTTCCTCGCCGGGCTGGAGCGCCACGGCTGTGTCGGCGCCAAGTGGGGCTGGGAGCCCCAGCACCTGACGCTGCGCGACCAGGGCCGGCTGGTGGGGGCGGTGCCGCTCTACCTCAAGCACCACTCTTATGGTGAACTGGTCTTCGATTGGGCCTGGGCGGACGCCTACCGGCGCAGTGGTGGTCGTTACTACCCGAAGCTGGTTGCCGCCATCCCCTATACCCCGGTCGGTAGCCCGCGCCTACTGATCGCCCCCGGCCATACGGCGGGGAAGGGCCAGGGCACGGAGGATGCGCGCTGGATCGCGGCAGTATCTGAACAGTTGAGCGAGGCCGCCCTGGAGCACGCCCGCACCCTTGGCGTCTCTTCCCTCCATTGGCTTTTCCCCACTGCGATTCAGGCCAAGGCACTCACGGGAGAGGGCCGACCCTTCATCCCCCGCAACGATTGCCAGTTCCACTGGTACAACCGCGGCTATCGCGATTTCGCTGATTTTCTTGACGGCCTCACCGCCCAGCGGCGCAAGCAGCTCCGGCGGGAGCGACGGAGGATCGCGGAGGCCGGGGTAGAACTCCAGGTCCTCCATGGTAGTGAGGTCACCGATGGCCAATGGGCCCACTTTTATCGATTTTACGTATCGACCTTCGAGCGCCACGGTGGCTACCCGACCCTCACCCGCGGCTTCTTCCAGGAGATCGGGTCTCGGCTAGGCGATCGGGTGGTGCTGATCCTGGCGTACCAGGCTGGGGTTGAGATTGCTGGCGCCCTCTGCCTGCGGAGTGACGACACCCTCTACGGCCGCCACTGGGGGTGTGACCTGGAGCTCGACGGCCTGCACTTCGAGGCCTGCTATTACCAGGGGATCGACTATTGTATCCGGCATGGCCTCAAACGCTTCGAGCCCGGGGCCCAGGGCGAGCACAAGGTGTGGAGAGGTTTCGAGCCCACCCCCACCTGGTCTGCGCACTGGCTCGCTGATTCCGCCTTCCATGGACTGATCGCCCGCCACCTGCAGCAGGAGCGGGCTGGGGTGGCCCACTACATCGAGGAAATGCGTGGGCACCTGCCGTTTCGGAGCCCGGCATAGGCACCTGGGGACGAGGTAGGTCAGGGATGTGAGAAAGACCGTCTGAAGGAGGTTGGATCGCCCCTTCAGGGGAGCACCATGAGGGGCCGCCCGGCACGCTTGGCGAGATGGGCGGCCAGCCCCTTGAGGCTGGGCCTGCCGGCTACCGCGAAGACGCGGCGGGAGAGAATGAGAAGGTCCGTGGCAGGGACCTGGGCGGCCTCCAGCAGGACGGCTTGCGGGTCGCCGACGCGCACGAGGAATTCGGTCCCCGGCAGGCCCTCCACGGCCGCGAGGAACTGGCCGCGTGCCTTGAGGGACTGGCCCTCCTGCTCTCGTGCCATGTAGTCGAGGAATCCCTGCCGCGCACCCGCGGCGGATTGCCAGTCGTTGCCAATGAAGTCCGCCCACTGGTTATCGATTATGAACAGGCCCGTCAGCGCGGCATCGCAGCGACGGGCCAGTTCGACGGCGTGTGCGAGGGGCTCCCCGGAGGCCGGGGAGCCGTCCACCGCGACGAGGATGTTCCTCAGCATCAGGTGGTCAGGACGATGACGATCAGCACCAGCAGGGTGCTGAGGACGATGGCGCCGATGTCCTCCTGACGGTCGTCCCGAAACAGGGTCATCTTGTGCTTGTCGCCGATGCTGCCCAGGGTCTCGCTGCCGGGGCTGTCGAGGTCGTCGCGTTTCGTGGTGTTGGTCATGGCTCGATGCTCCGGATTAGATGGCGACCAGGTGGTCCTTGATGATGAGAACCACGATCAATGCGAGGACATACTTGGTGGTGCCCACGATCAGGCCAAGTTTGAGGGGGGTACCTCCGGCGCGGGCGAGTTCCTTGAGCGAGATGTAGCCGCCCAGGCCGACGAGGCCGAATCCGAACACCCATTGCATCCAGTCACGCAGCATCTTGATGGTCTCGGAGGCCGGCGGCCCGCCCTTGAGGCCGACGTCGCCAAAGGCACCGAGGCTGGTGAGCACCACCATGCCGATGAAGCCTATGACGAACAGGGGAAACTTCTCGATCAGGAGTGCGCCCAGGCCCTTGCGTTCGGCCTCCTCCTCGGAGACCTTGCCGGACCAGTACCAGACGGTGACGGCAAAGACCGCGAAGGGGATGGAGATGACGCGCATGATGTTCCAGATCTCCGCCACCGCCACCGCGCTCCCCGGCTCCACCTTGGGATTGAAGGCCAGCGCGGTCGCCAGTACCTGACCGGAGTTGAGAATACCGGTACCTACCCAGGCGCCGTACTGGAGGTCGGTGAGCCCCAGGGCATGGCCGATGAAGGGGGAGATGAACATGGTGGCGATGCCGAAGCCGAGTATGGTGGCGATGGCATAGGCTACGTCCGAGCCCTTGGCCTCGACGGCCGGGGCGGTGGCCACGGCGGCGCTCACCCCGCACACCGAGAGGGCGTTGGCCAGCACGCCGGTCATGGAGCGGTCCAGGCCGAAAAGCTTGCCAAGCCACAGCACCATGACGATGGTGAGGATGACGAAACCGCCGATGAGGAAGATCGCGGTCGCGCCCAGGGTGACGATGGCCTGCACCGTGTAAAGGGAGCCCAGCAGGATGATGCCGGTCTTGATCATCAGCCGGGAGAGCTTGAAGCCGTCCGCGAAGAGGTCCGGCATTTCGGCTTTGAAGATCAGGGGGAATAACAGATTGCGATACAGCATCCCGGCGATAATGCCCAGCAGGATGTAGTTCAGGTGGGTGACCTTGATCAGCCAGCCCTTCTGGCCCAGAACCACGGCGTCCTTCATCCAAGGTTCGCCCCAGGTGCGGATCACGTACATGGTGGCGATGATCAGGATCAGCCCAGGTAAGGCGCGTGGGAGCTTCTTGACGAAGTCAAGCATAAGGGGATCCTCCATTGGTTGGAAATTACCACCGTCACCCTGAAGGGTGCGGCGGTTTTTCTGGTGCGACGCCAACGGCCAAGGGCGCCGGTCCAGGAAATTTAGCAGAAAAATCCGGAACCTCCTAAGGGAGGGATAAGGTTCCCCCCCCTCCCTGGGGAGACAACAAAGGGGGAGTCCCATCTGCTAGTGGGGGTGGATCGACCAGACGGAGTGGAAAAGAAGGGGCGGTGTGGGGCGCGGACCCGCAACGAGGGAAAAATAAATTTGCGTACTTAAGAATATTCTAATATTCTATCTACCCATGGACGGCGCACTACACAAACAAGACGCC
>CAZFZB010000078.1:0-13030 GCA_964523415.1 uncultured Chromatiaceae bacterium
CTCGCAGGGAATAAAGATACAAGGCGCGTGGCTTGCCCGCGCTCAACCGGCGTCGTCGTTGTAGCGCCGGCAAGCCTGGCGCCCACGACCGTTTCGCGTCAACCCCCGCATATCAGACGCTTATCGGTCGCCAACAGCTAACGCAGACAGAGCCTTTCGGTAGAGGGGTGTGCCGCTGGTTGAAGGGGGGTGCGTCAGGAGTTCAGACGTTGAAACGGAAATGCACCACGTCGCCATCCTTGACGACATACTCCTTACCCTCCGACCTCAGCTTGCCGGCCTCGCGAGCGCCTTGCTCACCCTTGCAGGCGATGAAGTCGTCGTAACCGATGACCTCGGCGCGGATGAAACCGCGTTCGAAATCGGTGTGAATGACGGCTGCGGCCTGGGGCGCGCGGGCGTTCCTGGGGATGGTCCAGGCGCGGACCTCCTTAGGGCCTGCGGTGAAGTAGGTCTCCAGACCCAGCAAGTGGTACCCGGCGCGCACCACCCGGTTCAGACCGGGCTCGTCCAGGCCCAAATCGGCGAGAAAGAGCGCCCGTTCCTCTGGCTCCAACTCGACGATGTCGGCCTCGATGGCGGCGCAGACGGGCACCACGTCGGCCCTTTCCGCCGCGGCCAGGCTGTTCACGGCGTCCAGGAAGGGGTTATCCTGGAAGCCGTCCTCCGCGACATTAGCGATATAGAGGGTGGGCTTGGCGGTCAGCAGGAAGATATCGCGCAACTCGAGCAACTCCTCCGCCTCCAGACCCATGGCACGCACCGGCTGGCCGGTATCCAGGCGATCGCGCACCCGTTCAAGCAGTTCCTTGCGCGCCAGTATCTTCTTGTCCCCCGCCTTGGACTGCTTGGTAGCGCGGTCCAGGGCCTTCTCCACCGTCTCCAGGTCCGCCAGGGCCAGTTCGGTGTTGATCACCTCGATATCCCCCAGGGGATCGATCTTGCCGGCGACATGGACGACATCATCGTTCTCGAAACAACGCACCACATGGGCGATGGCATCCGTCTCGCGGATGTTGGCGAGGAACTTGTTTCCCAACCCCTCGCCCCTGCTCGCACCCGCCACCAGGCCGGCGATGTCGACGAACTGCATGCTGGTGGTGAGAATGGCCTTGGGTTTGACGATGGCGGCGATGGCGTCCAGCCTGGGGTCTGGCAGAGGCACGACACCGACATTGGGGTCAATGGTACAGAAGGGGTAATTCTCGGCCGCGATGGCGGCCTTGGTGAGGGCGTTGAAGAGGGTGGACTTGCCCACGTTGGGCAGGCCCACGATGCCGCATTTGAAACCCATGACGTTGACTATGCTCGTAAAGGCTGAAAAAGGTTAAGGTGGGGTCCGCCCCTAGTCCTTGGAACTGCGTTTGTAGACATCCTCGAAACGGACGATATCGTCCTCACCCAGGTAGGAACCGGACTGGACCTCGATGATTTCGAGGGGCAGGGAGCCCGGGTTTTCCAGACGATGCTTGGCGCCCACGGGGATGTAGGTGGACTGATTCTCGGTCAGGAGGAAGACGCGGTCCTCATTGGTGACCCGGGCTGTACCTGAAACCACGATCCAATGTTCGGCGCGGTGGTGGTGCATCTGCAGGGACAGGGTCTCGCCGGGTTTCACGGTGAGACGCTTGACCTGATAGCGTTCGCCATGGTCGATGGACTCGAAGTCACCCCAGGGGCGAAAAGAACGCTGGTGGTGCCGCAACTCGCGCCGTTGTTCGCGTTGCAGGTACTGGGTGACGGCCTTGACGTCCTGGGCGTGTTCCTTGCTGACCACCAGCACGGCGTCCGGGGTCTCTACTACCACCAGGTCGTTGACGCCAATGGCGGCTACCATGCGGTGGCGGGCCACCAGCAGGTTGTTGCGGGCCTCATGGACGTAGGCATCGCCATCCATGACATTGCCCTCTTCGTCCTGATCGCGGACCTCCCACAGCGAGGACCAGGCCCCGACATCCGACCAGCTCACGGCCAAAGGCAGAACCAGGGCCGAGGCACCCGGGGCGGCCTTCTCCTCGGAGAGGTGCTCCATGACGGCATAGTCGATGGAGTCGCTGGGGCAGGCATGGAAGCTGTCCGGATCCAGGCGTAGGAAGTCGCCATCCCTGACCCCTTGCTCGACGGCAGCCCGGGCGGCGGTGACGATCTCGGGGCGGAATTGGTGGATCAGCCGCAACCATACCGAGGCCCGCATCATGAAGAGGCCGCTGTTCCAGAAGTAATCACCGGAGGCCAGGTAGCCCAGGGCCGTGTCGGCGTTCGGTTTCTCGACGAAGGCGCGTAGCACGAAGGCCGGGCCCTGCAGGTCTGGCGCGGCGATGGGGTCGCCCTGGCGGATATAGCCGTAGCCGGTCTCGGGCTTGGTGGGCACGATACCAAAGGTGATGACATGGCCCTGGGAGGCAAGGGCGTAGCCATCCGCCACCACCCGCCGGAAGCCGGCCTCGTCGCGCATGGTGTGATCCGCCGGCATGACCAGCAACACCGGATCCTGGTCCTCACGGGTGGCTACCAGGGCGGCGGCAGTGAGGGCCGGGGCCGTGTTGCGCCCCTCGGGCTCCAGAATGATCGCCGCCAGGTCCCGCTGGATGAGGCGGAACTGCTCGGCGACCAGGAAGCGGTGGCCCTCGTTGCAGACAACGATGGCATCGGCTACGCCCATACCAAGACGCGGATGTTCCTGTTCCAGGCCATCGAGTCGGCGCGCCGTCTCCTGGAGCATGGTGTGGGCGCTGGTAAGGGGCAAAAATTGCTTGGGATAGGCCTCCCGCGACAGAGGCCAGAGACGGGTACCGGAACCGCCGGACAGAATCACGGGTTGCAGGCGCATGGGAGGGCTTCCTGGGTGAGGGTCAAGTGAGGCCGGGATTATACTCCCGGAAGGAGGATCCGATTCAGGATCCACGCTGAGGTTGCTGCAAGATACCGCCTCACCCTTCCCTTTTCAGGCATCTGGCCGCATCCTTTGTACCCATCATCTTCGGGAGCACACCAAATGGGTCAAAGAACCCCCCTTTTCACGGAGCATGAGCGCCTGGGCGCCCGGATCATTCCCTTCGGCGGTTGGGACATGCCCCTGCACTACGGCTCCCAGATCGAGGAGCACCTTGCGGTGCGCAAGCGGGCGGGCATGTTCGATGTCAGCCACATGCGGATCCTCACCGTGACCGGTGCCGGGGCTTGGGACTTCCTGCGCCGGTTGCTCGCCAATGACGTGGCCAAGCTCAAGGAGTCTGGCCAGGCCCTCTATAGCTGCATGCTCAACGATGCGGGCGGGGTGCTGGACGATCTCATCGTCTATTTCCTGGGCCCGGAGAATTACCGGTTGGTGGTAAACGCCGGCACGGCGGATAAGGATCTGGCCTGGATACTTTCTCAGGCCAAGGGCCGGGAGCTTGCCATAGGCCCCCGGACCGATCTGGCCATGATCGCGATCCAGGGCCCCGAGGCGCGGCGGCTGGCGGCCCCTCATCTGCCGGGGCCCCTACGGGAACCCGCCTGGGCACTCAGGCCCTTTGTTGGCGTCGCCGACCGGGATTCGGGCTGGTTCGTCGCCCGGACCGGCTATACCGGCGAGGATGGTTTCGAAATCATGCTGCCAGCAGACCAGGCGCCAGGGCTCTGGCGGTCCCTGGCAGGGGACGGGGTGGTCCCCTGCGGCCTAGGTGCTCGGGATACCCTGCGTCTGGAGGCAGGGTTGAACCTCTATGGTCAGGACATGGACGAGACGACACATCCCCTAGAGAGCGGACTGGGCTGGACCCTGGCCTGGGAGCCCCTTGAGCGCGACTTCATCGGCCGCAGGGCCCTGGAGATGCGAAGGGCGGCTGGAGACTCGCGTCGCTGGGTTGGTCTCCTGCTCAGGGGGCGCGGAGTCCTGCGCGCCCATCAGCGGGTGTTGGCTGGAGGACGGGAGCTGGGGGTCATCACCTCGGGCGGTTATGGTCCCAGCCTCCAAAGGTCCATCGCCCTGGCACGCCTGGAACCCGACAGTGGTCTGGACCAGGGTGACCCCTGCGAGGTGGATATCCGCGGCAAGGCGACGGCGGCCCGACTGGTGCAGCCGCCTTTTGTGCGCCAGGGTACCCTCCGCATCGACTTGGATTAATATTGCCGGGCTGGGACACTTGGTCCCCCATCGGCATATAACTGGAAATTTCGAGGAGATCCCCCATGAGTCAAGTACCCGGCGCTTTGAGATATACCAAGGACCACGAGTGGGTGCGGGACAATGGCGACGGCACCCTGACCGTCGGCATTACCGATCATGCCCAGGAGGCACTGGGGGATCTGGTGTTCGTCGAGTTGCCTGAGCCAGGACGGGAGCTCGCCTCCGGCGAGGCCTGCGCCGTGGTCGAGTCCGTCAAGGCCGCATCGGACGTCTATTGCCCCGTCGCGGGCACCCTGGCCGAGGTCAACCCAGCCTTGGCCGACGCCCCGGAACGGATCAACGAGGACCCCTATGGGGAGGGGTGGCTATTCAAACTGGTCCCGGCGGACGCCCTTGCCTTCGCCAGCCTGCTGGATGCCGATGCCTATGCCCTCCTCCTGGATGACGCCTGACCCCGAAGGACTCCATGCCATTCATCCCCCACACCCCTGAACAGGTCGCCTCCATGCTGGCGGTCATCGGGGTCGAGGCTATCGATGACCTGTTCGATGAGATTCCCGCCGACCTGAAGGCGCGGGAACCACAGGGCATCCCCGATGCCCTGTCGGAGATGGAGGTCAGTCGTCTCATGGCCGCGCGGGCCCGGGCGGATGGCCAGCCGGTCTGCTTCATCGGTGCCGGTGCCTATGACCACCATATCCCCGCCGTGGTCTGGCAATTGGTCGCCCGTGGCGAGCTCTATAGCGCCTACACCCCCTACCAAGCCGAGGCGAGCCAGGGCACCCTGCAGATCCTCTACGAGTTTCAGTCCATGATGACGGCCCTGACCGCCCTGGACGTCTCCAACGCCTCCCTGTACGACGGGGCCTCGGCACTGGCGGAGGCCATCCTGATGGCGGTGCGCGCCAACTTTCATGGCAGGGTCAGGCGCGTCCTGTTGCCGCGGGCCCTGCATCCGCGTTACCGGGCCGTGGTGCGGGCCATCGTCGGTCAGCAGGATATCGAACTGGTGGAGATACCTTTCGAATCCAAGGGCGGTCACCTGACCCCCGAGGCCCTGGCGCCTTTTGCCGCGGAACCCTTCGCCGCCCTGGTGATCGGCCAGCCCAATTTTTTCGGGGCCCTGGAGGAGGTCGATCAGATCACCGATTGGGCCCATGCCCACCAGGCCCTGGTTATCGGGGTCGTCAACCCGGTTGCCTTGGCCCTGCTGTCGCCACCGGGCACATGGGGCCAGCGGGGCGCGGATATCGCCTGCGGCGAGGCCCAGCCTCTGGGAATGCCCCTGGCATCGGGGGGGCCCTATGCCGGTTTCCTCTGCTGTCGGGAGGCCCTGATGCGGCAATTGCCGGGGCGGATCGCCGGCCGCACCCTGGACCTGGAGGGCAAGCCAGGCTTCACCCTGACCCTACAGGCACGTGAGCAGCACATACGCCGTTCCCGAGCCACATCCAACATCTGCACCAACCAGGGCCTGCTGGTCACCGCCGCGACCATCCACCTGGCCCTGCTGGGGGCCGAGGGGCTGGCGCGGGTCGCCGCCGCCTGTCATGCCAATACCCGGAAGCTGAGCGCCAGCCTGTGCGCGATCCCCGGGGTGGAGCCCATCTTCGACCGCCCCTGTTTTCACGAACAGGCCCTGCGGTTGCCCGCCCCCGCGGCGGATGTGCTACGCTCCCTCGCCGCCCACAACATCCTGGGTGGCTATGATCTGGCCGGGGACTACCCCGAGCTGGGCCAGGCCATCCTGGTGTGCGCCACCGAGTTGCGCGCGGACGATGATATCGAGGCTTACGCCGCCAAGCTGACGCGGATCATCGCCACCCGCACCCAGGCCCGCTGTCCGGTGGAACCCAAATTTTGATCCCATGTTTTCAACCCCAGGATGCCCCTCTCTCGGGTTTTCACCGACCGAGGGAAGACTCCAGCCTTAACACCACCCAGGAGACCCACCATGGCCCAAACCGCCCTTCAAGGTAACCCCGTCCAACTTTCCGGCGAATTGCCCGCCGTCGGTACCGCAGCCCCGGACTTTTCCCTCACTGCGGGCGATCTGAGCGATGTCAACTTGGCCACCTACAGTGGCAAGAAGAAACTGCTCAATATCGTCCCCAGCCTGGACACGGGCGTCTGCGCTACCTCCACCAAGAGGTTCAACGAATTGATGGCGGGACGTGCCGACGCCGTGGCCCTGGTCATCTCCGCCGACCTGCCCTTTGCCTCCGGCCGATTCTGCGGGGCCGAGGGCATCACCAATATCATCAACCTGTCCATGATGCGTTCCCGTAACTTCGCCAAGGACTATGGCGTCCTCATCGTCGATGGCCCCTTGGCGGGCATCACCGCCCGCGCCGTGGTGGTGCTGGATGCCGACAACCAGGTCGTCTATACCCAGCTGGTGCCTGAAATCACTCAGGAACCGGATTACGATGCGGCCATGGCGGCCCTGGGCTGACCTGGGATCGCGGACCCTTGATCGGGGTGGCTGGAGCGATTTGGTCACCCCCTGCCCTACCCGGACTCAAGATGCTGATTCAGGACATCTCCCGCCCCGGCCGGCGTGCCAGCGCTCAGGCCCCCCTGTCCCATGCGGAGGTTACGGACCTGCCCTTGCACCTGCGCCGTCAGCAGCCCCCGGCCCTCCCGGAGGTCGGGGAACTGCAGGCGGTGCGCCACTACACCCGCCTGTCCCAGCAGAACTTCTCCATCGACACCCATTTCTATCCCCTGGGCTCCTGTACCATGAAGTACAACCCCAGGGCTTGCCACAGTCTGGCCTCACTGCCAGGTTTCCTGGCTCGTCACCCCCTTTCGCCGGCGGGCCATAGTCAGGGCATTCTCGCCTGCCTCTTCGAACTGCAGCAGATCCTCGCCGAGGTGACCGGTATGAGTGCCGTCGGCCTGGCCCCCGCCGCCGGGGCCCAGGGTGAGTTCGCCGGGGTGGCCATGATCCGCGCCTATCACCAGGCGCGCGGCGAAGGGGGGCGGAATGAGATTCTGGTTCCCGACGCCGCCCATGGCACAAACCCCGCCTCCGCGGCTATGTGCGGCTTTAAGGTGCGCGAGATCCCCACCGGGCCCGAGGGTGACCTGGACCTGGCGGCCCTGACCGCCGCCCTGGGTCCCCGGACAGCGGGTATTATGCTCACCAACCCCAGCACCATCGGAGTTTTCGACCGCCATATCCGCGAGGTCGCGGCAGCCGTGCACGAGGCCGGTGGCCTGCTCTATTACGACGGCGCCAACCTCAACGCCATCCTGGGCCAGGTCCGGCCCGGGGACATGGGGTTCGACGTCATTCACATGAATCTGCACAAGACCTTCGCCACCCCCCACGGCGGCGGTGGCCCGGGTGCCGGCCCCGTGGGGGTCTCGGCGCGCCTGGAGCCCTTCCTGCCCTTGCCTCTGGTCGCGCGGGAAGGCTTGGACTATCGCTGGCTGGAGGAGGCCGATCGCCCCCACACTATTGGCCGCCTCACCGCCTTCGGCGGCAATATCGGCATCTTGCTGCGAGCCTATATCTACGCCCGACTGGTGGGGCGGGAGGGCATGAAGCGCATCTCCGACTACGCTACCCTCAATGCCAACTATCTGTTTAAGCGACTGATCGCGGCTGACTTCGAGCCCGCCTATGGCCAGCGTCGGGCCAGCCATGAGTTCATCCTGACCTTGCGCCGCGAGGCCAGGGCGACGGGCGTCAATGCCATGGACTTTGCCAAGCGCCTGCTGGACTACGGATTTCATGCCCCCACCACCTATTTCCCCCTGTTGGTCCCCGAGTGCCTGCTCATCGAACCGACGGAAACCGAGACCCCGGAGGTGCTGGACGGCTTTGTGGCGGCCATGATCGCCATTCGCGAGGAGGCCCAGACGGATCCGGAACGAGTCAAGGCCGCGCCCCACAGCCTGCCTGTGCGGCGGCTGGACGATGTCCGCGCCGCCCGCGAACCCGATCTGGCCTGGAAAGGGCCGACCGCCCATGGCTAACCAGCAAGCCAAGGGCTGGCGCCGCCTGGTCAACGCCTGGCACTTCTCCCGTCAGGGCTTCAGGGCCGCGTATCAGCACGAGGAGGCCTTTCGCCAGGAGGTGTGGGCCCTGTTGCCGCTCCTGCCTCTGGGCCTCTGGCTGGGTGTGACAGGGGTGGAACGAGCCCTGTTGTTCGGCAGCCTGCTCCTGGTACCCATTGTCGAGTTGCTGAATTCCGCCATCGAAACCCTGGTGGACCGGGTCGGCCTGGAGCATCACGAACTCTCCGGCCGGGCCAAGGACATCGGCTCGGCGGCGGTCCTACTGGTTATCGTCTTCGCCGCCAGTGTTTGGGCTCTGATCCTGGTTCCCAGATGGCTCTGAGCCTGCCGGGACCGGCATGCCCACCCCCATCAGGAACGACGCAGGTTGGTGGAACCCGATCCCACCCCTCTACCGATCCAGACCGAGGCAATGGATGAAATACCCCCTCCTGCTTGTAATCCTCGCCGCTTGGCTTTGCGGATGCGCGAACCAGACCGACGTCAAGGACATCCAGCCCTCCTCCTCCTCCTCCGGACCCACCCTCTATGGCAAGGTCACGGGTTCGGTGGATCAGGTCTGGAGGCCATAAAGGCCCAAGGGTGCCTGAACCCTGCAGGGCGGCTCACCACCGCTTCAGTGGCTCGTCCCTTCTGAACGCGTGATCTTGTTGTAAACATTGTATTTCCCAGAAGGCTTGCGCATGGGTAGCCGTTTGATCTCCTTGAGGGTCTGGGCGTCATAGACCACCAGGGCGCCATCCTCCTCCCAGATACTCACCAGGGCGTACTTGCCATAGCGGTCGAATTCCACGTGGGCCGCCGTCTTGCCGGGTTCGGGTCGCAGGGTTGCCACCAGTTGCAGGCTCTGCTTGTCGATGACATGCAGGGCATCCTTGTTGGGTCCGGAGAAGACGTCCACCCAGGCGTAGGGGCTATTTTCGTGGCTGCGGGCGAAGAAGCCCGGCCCCAGGGTGGGTATTTTCGCCACTGTCTCCCAGGTGCCCAGGTCAATGACCGTGACCTCGGGTTTGGAGAGGTGGGGGGTGGCCATGAGGGTATGGCCATTGCGCTCCCAGGTGATGCCGGAACTCAGGTGCGGCATCCCGTCCAGGTCCAGTTCCGCGATGCGCCGGCGCAGGTCGAGATGGATGGCCTGCCCCTTGTTTCCATCCCGAGCGGCGCCAATCAGAATCTGATAGTTCTGGCTGAAGAAGAAATCGTCCAGGTAGCCATCGAGTTTGGTCCGGCGCACGGGGAAGGTGCCCTTCTCCCGGCCGAGCCCCTCCTCCATCCGGTAATCGTGCATGGGGCCGTTGTAGACCGGTAGTGGATCATCCGCGAGCAGGATCTCCCAGACCTCCGGGATATCCTTGAGGGCGGCCACGAAGCTCTGCCGCGGAGGGGCGGCATAGACGGCGCTCACCCGACTGGTCTTGCCACTTTCGTCCTGAACCGGGATCACCTTGATGGGCAGCAGGTCCCGTGCGTCCAGGATCACCAGGTTGTGGGGAAGATAGTTGGCCACGGCAACATAGCGACCATCGCCGGACACCGCCAGATTGCGGGTATTGATGCCGGCGCGGATCTCGGCCAGGGTCTGGAAACTGTAGAGGTCAAATTTGCTGATCCAGCCATCGCGGGAGGCGAAATAGACGAAGCGCCCGTCATTGGAGAACTTAGGCCCCCCATGCAGGGCGCGGCGGGTGGCGAAGCGATGCAGAGGTTCCAGGTGGTCACCATCCAGGATGGTGGCATGGTGATCGCCGGTCTCCACCACCACGAAGAGGTTGAGGGGATCGGCCTCATGGAGGGGGTGATCCGGCAGGGTGGCGGGGTTCACCGGGGCCAGATGACTGGCGCGCATGCGCTCCAGTCCCCACTCCGGGGTCTCGGCGGGCGGGGTGAATACTAGATCCACAAGCGACTGGGCCTCGGCCTCGGAGATACGCCCCGTAAAGGCGGGCATCTGGGTCGCCGGCCGTCCCTCGAGGATCAGCTTACTGGCCTCCTCGCGCTTCAACCGGCCGAAATTCTCCGGGATCAGGGGTGGCCCCGTGATGCCCAGGCGATCGGTCCCGTGGCACTCGGCACAGACTTGTCGAAAAAGCGCGTCGGTGGGGCGCGGCGGACCCTCCGCCAGGTGGGGGGTATCCGCCTCCGGTGGTGTCAGCGGGGTGGGCTCTGCCCATGCGTGTGTAAGGTAGCTCGCCATCACCAGCGGCAACAGCAGAAGCAGTCTTGGCAGGGCCATGGCAACTTTACCTCTTGCGGGTGTCATCGGCGATTCCCAAAAAATAATCGCCTTATCGGCGATAGGGGAAGCGGGAAATCCCGCCCCCTGAGGTTGCCTGGGTTCCCCTCCCCCGCCAGGCCGGGGAGGGGAACCCAGGGCGCCGCTTCGGGCTCAGGCCTCAATAAATGTCATTGACCGTGTTGTAAACATTGAACTTACCCGTCGGGGTCACCAGGCGATCATCCTTGATGACCTTCTTGAGCTTCAGGGTCTTGTCGTCTACGACCACCAGGGCCGATTTCTGGTCCTTGCCGTTCCATACTGAGAACCAGACTTCGTCGCCCGCCTGATTGAACTCCGGCTGCACGACGCGCTTGGACCCCTCGCCCAGGTCGGCCCATTCGGCGATGGGCAACACCTGGAATCCCTTGTCGAGATCGGTGATGTCGAAGACCGCTACCGACTGACTGATCTTGGCATCCGGGTTCAGGGCCGTATCCACATAGAGGTGCTGGGACTTGGGATGGGTCTTGATGAATAGGGAGCCACCGCCCTGCCCCTTGAGCTTGCGCACCACCTTCCAGGCGTTGTCCTTATGCCCGGCCGGGTCGGTGCCGATGACCGCGATCCCCTCGTCGCCCAGGTCGCTGGTCGCCCACACGGGCCCGAACTTGGGGTCGGTGAAGTTGGCCCCACGCCCGGGGTGTGGTATGGCCCCGACGTCGACTAGGGCGGCCAGCTTATCCTCCTTGGAATCCACGACCGCGACCTTGTTGGATTTGTTGGCCGCGGTGAGGAAGTAGCGCTGGGTGGAATCCCAGCCGCCGTCATGAAGGAAGGGCGCGGCCCCGATGTCGGTAATCTTGAGGTTGTTGATGTCGGAGTAATTGACCATCAGTACGTGGCCCGTCTCCTTGACATTGACGATGAACTCCGGGTGCTCGTGGGAGGCGACGATGGCCGCCACGCGCGGTTCCGGGTGGTACTCCTGGGTATCCACGGTCATGCCGCGGGTGGAGACGATCTTGAGGGGCTCCAGGGTGTCGCCGTCCATGATGACGAACTGGGGCGGCCAGTAGGTGCCGGCAATGGCGTATTTGTCCTCCATCCCCTTGAACTTGGAGGTCTCCACTGAACGCGCCTCGAGCCCGACCTTCATCTCGGCGACGGTCTGGGGCGGATCCATCCAGAGGTCGATCTGATCGACCCGGGCGTCACGGCCGATGACGTAGAGGTAGCGCCCTGACGCCGACAGCCGTGAGATGTGTACCGCATAGCCGGTGGGGATGACGGTGACGATCTGTTTGGTGTCGCCATCGACCAGAGCGATCTGCCCGGCGTCGCGCAGGGTCACCGAGAACAGGTTGCTCAGGTTGAGCTTGTTCATTTGCTTGGTAGGCCTCTTGTCCGGTGGGACCAGCACCTTCCAGCTCTCCTTCATCTCCTTCATACCCCACTCGGGAGGCTGGGGCGGCTCATGCTGCAGGTAGCGCGCCATGAGATCGATGTCCTCGGGGCTCAATTGACCGGAGGTTCCCCAGTTGGGCATGCCCGCGGGGGAGCCCATGTTGATGAAGACTGTGAGGTAGGGGGTACCCAGGGCGCGGGTCTTGTCGGTGGTCAGGGGTTTGCCAGTAGCGCCCTTGCGCAAGACCCCGTGGCAACCGGCGCAGCGTTGGAAGAAGATCTCCTTGCCTCGGGCAAACTCCGCCTTCGTCATCTTGGGCCCCTCGCCATCCATGAGATCCTTGGTAGCGGCGGGATCCATGGCCTCGGGGGCGCCCTGGTAGGACATCTCCGGGCTTTTGGCATCCGGGTGAGCGGCATCGGCCGCAGCCAGGGCCTGTCCCACGGCCAGGGCCATGGCGCTGACTAACAAGACCTTGGCGCGACGGCGACCAAAGCTAGTGAAAAATTGCGAATTCATGAAGTGCCTCTCCGCTAGGTAATGATGATCATGGGCCAACCGCGTAGCAGCCAGGATGGAGGTTAGGAAGAAACCAAGGGGATGCCCTTGACCTATGTCAAGCGACCCTATTGGGGAATTTTGAGCTAGATCAAGGTGGACCTGAGGGCAGGCCCTAAGCTGGATTCCAGCATCACCCCGATGCCCCGGCCCGCGCTCAGAGGGCCGGATGCCAACCCAAGCGACATCCAGCCTTGAACCTTATCTCCCCTGCCCCTTACCAGTTTACGGATATCTCCAGGGCCTTGGTCTCCGGGTGGCGGGACCTGCGCGCCATGCCTGAACCAAGCCTGCTGCTCGCCGCGATCCTCGCCCTGATCGCCACGGGCCTGTTGCTGATCCCCCTCGCCCTCGGCATCCCGGCCCTGGTCCTGATCCTGGCGGGCGGCTTCGGATTGATCGGTCCTCTCCTGTTGCCACCCTGGTTGGCAATGCGCGAGTCCTGGGAGGCGGGTCGTCGGCCAGGCCTGGGCCTGGCCTGGCGCGGTTATCGGGATGCGGGGATGTTGGGCCTCGCGGGCTTCTGTTTGTTTCTTTGGCTCGTCTGGGTTACGGACGCAGGGCTCCTCTATGCCTTTCTGGTGGGTACTGGAACTCCTTCCGAGTCAGGGGGGCTGGCCGTGGCCGGCGTCCCATCCAGGGTCGGGGCCTTTTTCCTCTGGTCCAGCCTCCTGGGGGCTGCCCTCGCCACTGGGGTTCACCTCATCGC
>CAZFZB010000079.1:0-12810 GCA_964523415.1 uncultured Chromatiaceae bacterium
CGGGATGGCCCTCCGGGTTCACCGCCGCGTGGTGGGCGATCAGGGCCTGCCGGCCATCGCGTAGCGACAGGCCCCAGCCGGCAGGCAGGGCGGTGCCATCGGCCCACTGCTGAAACTCCCGGGTCTCCGTGATCATGAGGAGGACATAGGGGGTGGCGTCCTCGCGTCGCACGGGTAAGGCGATCGCGACCAGCGGTTGTTTGGCGACCGGCCCGAAGACAAGGTCGCCGACCGCCGGTTTGCCGGTGGCGACGGCCGTCGGCGCGGCGGTCTGACCCGACGACTTCGGCAGCACCGGCAAGGGGTCACCCAAGGGTACACGTGTGTTGATCAGCATGCGCATCGGATCATGGGCCTCGGCCAGGATGACATGATTACCGTATTCCCTGACGAAGCTTTGCGCCAGCCGGTAGAACTGGGGCCATTGGGCAGTATCGTCGATGGTTTCGGAGTCTGCCAGGATGCTCAGGGCCCTGATGCGCGTCCGCAGGCGCTGGTCGATGATGATGGCGAAGTTCCTTGCCAGGTTGGCGGCCTCCGCTCGATCCTGGCGATCGAGTGTCCGCAGATGTTCGATGGCGAGATAAGAGGCCACCAGCAGCAGGGGCCCCATGCACAACCAGACCAGCCGGGACAGATACCGGCGCAGGGTGAGACGAGTGGCGGTCGGTGTGGCGGGGTTGGGTCTGCCGGGTTCCACGTGAGTCCTCAGGATGCTTGCCGTCGTCTAGCCTTAGGTCCAGGAGGGAAGTTCCGCCGATGCCATTGCCGCCGCTCGGGGGCAGGCTCCTCGCAGGGTGTGCGCGCCATTGCGCGCCCGCTCCCGTTGCGTCAGCACCTGCCGATGGGTCGCCGCCTCGATGCTGGTCAAGCGCTGTGCCTGTGGCGTGGGGCCCTCGAGGTCATCGGTTCCCTCAGGAGATTGTAGCGGTTTGTTGGGCAGCCGGCAGGGCCAGGTTGGGAAAGACCTGCCCGCTTGGGAATTGCCCCTGATCCTGAGGCCAGGCCTCCGGACAGTCCCAGCCTTGCAAGGGTGGCCCTTCCCTGGGAGAAGGGTAATCCGATAAAGGAAATCTGAATTTGATAGAGTCGTCGTCAGAGAGGGGACCGGTTCAGGTCAGGGTGAGTCAAATGCTCGGGTTGCCCGGTTCGACCGGGGCTTACCCGTGACTTCTAGGAGATGGGGACGCCTCGGGAGCCTGGGATCCCAGCCGGGCCCCGCTGGCCTCCCCACCCGAGGGAACCTCGTTTGCATATCGAGCCTAATCATCGTATGGGGATCAAAGAGTTGAATCTGCCTTCCCTGCGTGGGTGCCGGTGAGGGGCCGGGACCTCCATCAGGCCATGACCGAGCCCAGCCAAGCCCAGTCGTCCGAGGATGACTATTGGATGCGCCGTGCCCTGGCCTTGGCGGAGCGGGCCGAGACCCTGGGTGAGGTTCCGGTAGGCGCCGTCCTAGTGGGCGCGGGCCGGCTCCTGGGGGAGGGCTGGAACTGTCCCATCGCGACCCATGACCCCAGCGCCCATGCCGAGATTCGCGCGCTGCGCCAGGCCGGCCAACTCATGGGCAATTACCGTCTGCCCGCCACAACCCTCTATGTCACCCTCGAACCCTGCCCCATGTGTGCCAGCGCCCTGATCCATGCGCGCCTGTCCCGGGTCGTTTATGGCGCCAGCGACCCCAAGGGCGGGGCCTGTGGCAGCGTTTTTCATCTCCTGCCCCCCGACCATCGCTTCAATCATCGCCTCGAATGCCAGGGGGGCGTCTTGGCCCAGGAATGCGGCGATCTACTACGGCGCTTCTTCCGGCAGCGCCGTCGAATCCTGATTCCTGAGGCAGGGTGACAAGACCAGCCCCCCATGAGGGGCCTGTGGGATCAAAGGGAGGGGATCAAAGCGAGGTTGACAGACCAAGGGGCAGTCCCTACCATGCCTCCCTTTCCGGGGTGTAGCGCAGCCTGGTAGCGCACCTGAATGGGGTTCAGGTGGTCGGAGGTTCGAATCCTCTCACCCCGACCAATATTTCAAGTACTTAGGCGGCTTAGGCCGCCTTTTCTTTGTCCGGTGTGCCGGATAATGTGCGGAGCGGGGTTTCGATCCGCGCCGCGTCCTCCTGTAGATGTTGCGGTGCCAGGTGGGCATAGCGCAGCACCATATCCAGACTGGACCAACCGCCCATCTCCATCAGGCGTTGCAATGGCGTCCCCGCCTGGACGTGCCACGAGGCCCAGGTGTGGCGCAAATCGTGCCAGCGGAAATCGCTGATCCCCGCCCGGGCCAGGGCCTTGCGCCACGCATTGCCGCCCGCCTTGTTGACCGGTTGCCCTTGGTAGGTAAACACCCGGGTCAAATGCCCGCCCTGTTGCCGGCGCAGCACCAGCACCGCATCCCGATTGAGGCTGATGCCGATGGCCTTCCGTGCCTTGGCCTGGTCCGGGTGGATCCAGGCGACCCGCCGCTCCAAGTCCACTTGCGACCATTCCAGACCCGTGACATTGCGTTCCCGCAGGCCGGTGGCCAGGGCGAACTGCGCCATCTCCGCCAGGTGTGGCGGCAGTTCCGCCAGCAGCCGTTCTGCCTCCTCCCGGGTCAGCCAGCGAATGCGCCGGGAGGGCTCGGGGAGCAGGGGGATGGTCGGTGCCTGGTCCAGCCAGTCCCAGGCCATCGCCGCTCTGCGCAGGATGGCATGGACCACGGACAGCAGGCGGTTGATGGTGGCATTGGTCACCGGCTGGCCGCTGACCCGCGCCTTCTCCCGCCGGCGGCTGCTCACCAGGCCGCGCAGGCGCTCGCGGTTGATTTGGTCCAGATAGAGCGTCCCCAGGTGCGCATCCAGCCAGCGCAGGTGGGCCAGGTCATCCGCGTGGCTGGCTTTGTGGCTGGTCTCCTCGATCCATCTCACGACGGCTTCCTGCCAAGTGTGGCGTGGCTTCTCGCCCATGCGCGCGATGCGCCACAGTTCTTGCTTCAGTCGGGCTTCGTATTCCTCGGCGGCCTTTTTGTCTTCAGTCCCAGTGCTTCTTCGTACCTCCTGGCCGTCAGGGGTGGTGAAGCGTGTCCACCATTTACTACTGTTAGGGCGGCGATAGAGCATGGTTGTGCTCCTCCAAGTTGGGGTTTCGCCGCTCGCGCGGGCTGATCATATTGCGCGCGCAGCCATTCCGCCAGATCCAGGTCTAGAAAGACCCAGGCGCGCCCGGCACGTACGCCGGGAATCTCCCGGCGACGGGCGCGGCGGCGCAGGGTCTCGGGGTGCATCCGCAGGAAGTGGGCGGCGCCGATGAGGTCGAGGGTCTCCACGGGGTGTCTCCTGGCTTAAAAGGGGATGTCGTCGTCGAAATCCAGTGATTCCGGGGGCGGCGGGGGCGGATAGCCGCTCGGGCGCTGGGGCATGGGCGCGGGCCGCTGGGGTGCGGGGCGTGGGGGTGGAGGGTGGTGACCCGGTGCCTGGGGGTAGGCGCCGGTCCCCGCGTAACCCGGCGGGCTGTAGATGGGCTGCGGCGGGTTCAATCCGTCCGCCGTTGCGGCGGGCTGCCCGCCCAGCATCAGCAGATTGTCGGCATGGATCTCGGTCGCATAGCGATCCTGTCCGCTTTGATCCTGCCATTTGCGGGTACGGATCTTGCCTTCTACAAAGACCTTGTCGCCCTTGTGCAGGTATTGACTGGCGATTTCCGCCAACTTCCCCCACAGCGAAACCCGGTGCCATGTGGTTACTTCCCGGGCCTCGCCGGTGTTCTTGTCGTTCCAGCTCTCCGAGGTGGCGACAGACAGCCGGCAGACCGCCATGCCGGTGGCCAGGGCGCGGAGTTCGGGCTCGGTGCCCAGGTTGCCGATGATCAAGGCTTTGTTGAGTGAGCGTGACATGTGCGGTATCTCCGGTGATCAAGTTAGTTCTGGTTGAGGTTGCCCCCGTTACCGTCTTTCATCGGGATAACGCCTCAGTAGGTGATGACCAAATGGAAGACTTGGCCACGGGCTATGGCCGTGATGAGCCGCTTGCCGAGTTCGGTTGGGACGCCGAGATCCTCCAGATCTGCAGGGATGGCGCGATGGACCAGCGCCCGCTGGTCACTGTTTGCGGTTGTGGGCGTGGCTGGGGCCTGGCGCTGGTTGGCCATGGCCTGCTCCAGGGCGTGGTTGGCCTGCTGGGCGGTGTGCTCGGCGGCTTGAATGCGGGCCGCGGCTGCCTGGTTGGCCTCGTCCGCTGCCGCGGTGCGCGCGGCCTTCAACTCCGCTGCCCGCTCCGCTTCCCTCAACCTGGCCAACTCGGCGGCCTGCTCCTCGGTGAGGATGGCGGCATCCAGGGCGGCCTTCAGGCGCGGGATGTTCCGGTCCATGGCCGCGACAACAGCGCTGCGTTGGGTTGGGGTCAGCCAATCTGGTAACTCCAGGTACTCTGCTGCATCCAGGCGAACCTGGATGGCGGCGGCAGTGGTGCCGTGTTCGACTGGGGCGTTCAGTACTTCGATAAGCCGCGAGGTCTCCGCCTCGGCGGCGCGCATTTCCTCCTCCCAGAGGGTGAGAGGTTGCCGGATCCGCTCCTTGAGGGCCTCAGCCGGTTGGCGGAAGGTGACCCGGAAGAGGTCATCGATGGCTTTAGGCTGGGCCTTCAGGACGGCGACGTAGGCCCGGCGCCGTTCATCCAGGCGGGTGATGGCCCCGCCGACCGCGCGGGCCACGCGGTTGATCTCCCGCCGCCCTTGCTCGTCGCCCACGTCCGCCACCAGCGGCCCCGCCTCGGCGACGAGGAGGTCCAGGGCGTGGGATAACCGTTCCGTGGTGAAAAGCTCCACGTCCGTGAGGCGTAACACGGCTTCCAGGCCTTGGGGTTGGCTGATCTGCAGTTCTGTGCTCATGGCGTTATCTCCGGTGGCCGTCCCCGGCCAGTTGGTATTAGCGGGCGCTGGGCGCTTCGTGCAGGCAATGGGCCATGACCTGCAGGCAGTGTTCGACCTGGCTGACGAGATCCCGCGTGCTTCGGGTCTGATCGTGTTCGAGTCTGTCGAGGAGTGCGGACATGCACTCCAAAGACTCGTTAACCGTTAGGCCGGGCAGCTCGACCAGGGTCGGCAAGCGGCTGTAATAGTCGGGGATGTGGTTGTATGGCATCGGGATACTCCGCGCGAGGCCGTCCCTGGCCCCTGGTTGTTAGTGGCCGTGGGTGGCGCCGTCGTAGTCTGCTAGCCAGCCCTCGTGTGTCTCCTCCAGGGCGGCTTCCGCTGCCTGGTCGGCGTACTGCCGTGCCGCCCAGGACTCCAGGCGGGCGAGCAATTCCGGCAGGCGTGAGCGGGGGATCTGGGTCAGGTGCTCGACCCCCCAGGCGCGCGCGAGCCAGGACCTGACCCGCGCCCGATCCAGTCCAAGGTCGTTAATCCTGGCCTGAAGCTGACGGTGTTGCTCGGGGTTGATAGGTGCCGCAGTGGGCCGCCCGGGCTGCGACGCCCCGGTGGGGGCCGGTGGGGGGACCGGCGCGGCGGTAATGGCCTGGCCATCGTCGTCGTCTTCGGCGGTGACGATGCCGAGGGCGGCGGTGAGGGCGTAGCGCCTGCCGTAAGTGAGGGCCGAACCTGCGGCTTGGGTGCTGTTCATGCGGGCCTGGGTGTCCACGGGGACCCGAAAGGTCGTGGTTTCCGAATGGCCCCCGACGTGGTGGATTTTGGCCTGAACGATATAGCCGCCAGCATCCTGGAGGGTATCGAACGACACGCTGAGCCCGCAGTCCGCCAGCCCTGGTGCGATGGCACGCTGGATGCCCGCCAGGTCCGCGTAGTGGTAACTGAAGGTCCCCTTCGCACTGGATACCCGTGCCACCTGGTTCTTGGGGATGGCGGGGATCTGAGCCTGGAAACGGGATAGGGCGGCGAAAAAGCTGGCCTTGGCCTGCTCCGCCTGCAACTCCCGGCGCATGGAGAGGAGCCTTTCCAGCGCATCCACGGATAGGCCCGACTGGATACCCTGGGCGAGGAGTGCTCCGGCGTCGACAACGGCCGGGTGAGCGGGCGCGGCCATGGGGGTGGTGTTCATAAATCACCTCCCGCGCGAGCCTGAGCGGCGAGGATCCGCGGGTGGGCCCTGGTGGCGCCCCGCCCCGCAGGCGTGAGTTTGCGGTTCAACCAGGGCAGTGGCCGTCCCCGGCGGTCCAGGACCCGCCAGGCAATCTCCTGGTAACCGTAATAATCCCAGGCACTTGAACCAGTGCTGGGGCGTCCCTTGCCAGAAGGCTGGTAAAGGTAGCCCGTGACTCCGATAAGACCGGAAGCCCCGGCGATACATATGAGAATTTTATTACCCATGGCTATATTCCATTGCTAAAAGTAATAATTCCAGGCATTAAAAAGGGTATGAGCCGCCATGGACAGGACGGTGGACCCAGGCGATTAACAAGCGCACCTGGTCCAGGTGCGGCGGCCTGGGGTGGTGGCCAGTCGCTGGGGTGCAGGCCTCCTTGAGCATTGTCAGCCGATACCGCACCGCGGCAGCGACGGCCGCGGCGTGGCGGGCCTGGACCAAGGGGGCAGTCTCGGCCTGAACTGGGCCGGTTGGGGTGTGAATGTGACCTAGCATGGCCGGGTACTCGTCTGAAAGTGAACGCTTTTCAACTGATCTGCGAATTGCCAGTTCTCATCGGCGTTGAAAAGCGCGGATTCGAGCGACCATATCAAATGCCAGGGACAATCTGGCAATCCCTGCAGGTGCGCCAGGGCATCCCGCAGGGCATTGAACAGCTCCGGCGCGGCGGCGATGAGCCGGGCATTGGCTTTGGCGTCAGGACCCACCGCCACCGCCAATAATCTCGTGACCTTGTGGATCTCACGACCCACCGCAATCCATTCCGGTTTGCGATTATTCATGATGCGTACCTGAAGATCCCAGATCCCCTCTGGTTGGGAGCCAGCCCCCAAGCTGGCCATGTAATATTATAACCCAAGGTGATAATTTCAGGCGATGAAATTTGGCGCGCCCCGTAAATCCCTGCGCCCGGGCCTGGCGCCTGAGGGTGGCGGCCGCCCCCAAGGCGCAGCCGCAGCCAAACCGCGGCGTGAACGATAGCAACCCGGTGGCCGTGGCCTGGGCGTACAGGACCCCAGGCAGGGGGGTGTGAGCCGCCGGGGCCCAGACGGGAGCGGGAGCGGTGGGAGCGGGTGATACTGACATGATGTGACCCCAAGACGGTGTGGGGCGCCACCCGAAAGTGGCGCCATTGGCGGTTAAGCGGACCGACGCGCGGCGGCGCCCAGGGCGAGCCGGGCGGCGGTGGCGGAGAGGTGAGGTGGCAATTGGACCTTGCAAGCCCAAGGCGGCGCGGTGGCGGCCAGCGGGCCCGCGGCGAACACGGCGCAGGAGGCGCCAGCCTTGACCCAAGCCCGCCAGCCCAAGCGAGCGGCTGCGGTGGCTAGGCGAGCGGCGCCATTCGTGGAGTGGAATCCGACGAACAGGCAGGCGGGAGAAGGCAACTCGCCACTGCGTGGCGCGCGCCAGGCCCAAACCGAACGAGTGGCGCCGTGAATCCGTGCGACCACCCGCCCGCTAAAGCGCGCTGGCACGGAAAAGAAGCAGTTGGCGTACGAAGAGGAACTGGACATGGCTACCCCCAGGTGGCCAGACCCCGGGCATCACCGGGGTGGACGGGGAGGCCCCCTGCCTCCCTATGCAGATAATTATAACACATAGTTATATAATAACAAGGGTGGAGCCAAAATAAGTGATGTAAAACAGCAAGATTAGTGCGGCGCACTGTAAGACTGGCACTAGGTTGTGCCGTCTCAGACCCACCAGGCACCCCAGAAACCTCAATAGCCAAAAGCGTTGCTGTGTGCCTTGCTGAAATGGACGGGTGCGCGCAGCGCCACCGGTGATTGGCGGGACTGGGCATTGAAAGGGGCCGATATGGCTGCACCGCCAATCCCAAGCCAAGCCAGGGGCGGCGCGAAGGTTGGCCAGGGAGGGCCGTAGTCTCTTGATGGGCCGGGCTTGCCCGACCTTGTCTCCCCCTTCTTGGCGCTGGCGCTGGCGCCTGCGCGGCCCCGGCTTGCGGCCCGTTGGGTGGTGCGGGCATTGCGGTCGAGCAAAGCGAGACGGCAATGCCGAGTTATGGCGTTGCCCGCCTGGCGCGGGCGCTTGCGCCGGCGCGGAAAATGCCTGCGGTAACCCTGGCGGTCCAGGCATTTCGGCTGACCGTAGTGAAGCGGCAATGCCCAGCCCGGGCGCCTGGATGTGCGACCCCGCGCGGACTGCTCGCGCCCAGGATTGGCGCGGCTGATACAGGGACGTATTGAGCCAGATCAATGCTTGGTCTTCGAAGGTGGAATGAAAAGGGGTCTGGATTTGTACACCGCTTGTAATGGACAAGGGGCAACCTCGTTACAGGCTCTGGCAATCCTCATGCGAGACAGGAGGCTACCTACCACCAGGCCCTGAGTGATCTCGACCGAATTGCAGGGTGATGGTAATAACGATCACGACCAGATATTGACGCAGGGTATCAAGTGCCGGGGTGTTAACCGCTGGAGTCCTCTAGGTGGTAAGTGGAGCAAGGAAGGCCAGGATCCCTGGAGCTGTAAACGGTACACGGGACGGTGGTCGCATCCCGGCAACGGGGCCGGGCAGGACGCCCGGCGGGACGCAGAGGGAAGGGACGCGGGCCAGGGATGGCACTGGGGCGCAAGTGGCTGTAGCAACGCCTAGCCGCCGTCGGCGGCGGCGGTTGCGGAAGACACCGGCGGCGGCCACCCACCCCCAGCGGGGGCAGGGGGGAGAAGTTAGAAGGGGAGGCGTGACGCGACCGAGGAACGAGTGAACGTGACGGCCATAGGCCCAGGGCGGGCCAAGGCGACGTGACCGCAGGGCCCGACTCTGCTGCGGCGTCGCCCTCGCGGTCGCGTTCGTGTCCTCCAGGCCCACCCAACTTTCTTGTCTCTGTGTGATCTTCTCCCCCCGCCCGGCCCGCGCCGAAGCCCGCTATTCCTGCGGATGCTGAGGCGCGGGCTGGGAAAAGCCTCCCCGGTTTTGCCTTGGTTGTTGTTCGTCCAAGCCAGGACGGCGCGGAGTCCTGCCAGGGATGGCAAGGGGACGCCAGCATGAAAAAACGGCAGCCCCTTGCGGAGCTGCCGAGGCTTGTTAGTAGTCGGCTGCGGCTACCTCCCAGTCCCGGTCGAGCTACATGTAGATCCCCGTGCCGCAGACTTCACATCCGTCGTCTGGGTCGCATTCGTAGCCGCAGTCCTTGCAGAACCAGAGGGAATCTTCAGGTCCGATTGCCCAGCGCTCAGAGCGCCTAAAGCTATCGCACCAATTGAGATCGTCGAAGTCAGCGATATTGCGCAACATGGCCAGTCTCCTGTGTTTGCCCGTCCGAATGTTCGGGTCACCTTCTTGCCAGCGCCCAGTGCTGCGACTGTCAAGGGGGGGATCAGCGGACCGATTGGTCCAGCTTTCGCGGGTCTGCAATCTGGGAAGATTGCCGGCCAAGCTGGGCCAAGCGGATTGGAGGGCCCCTTGACTGGAGCAGACGGGCGCTAAACTGAGAAGACCCGAGTAGAGCAGGCCCCCGCCGATCGAAGGAATCGCAACAGCCGGGCAGGACGCCCGGCGGCAAACTCAAGCCAACAGGCTGCACAGGGACGTTGCCCCTGTTGGCGTGTCAGGCGCTGATGTCATAGCCAATCGCCAGCTATGTGAGCCAGGCAAAAAACCGGACTGGGTAGGCGTGGAGCGGCGAGGGCCAACCGAGCTTGCGAGGGGCCCCGAGACGCGACAAGCCGACAGGCAATCCACCCCCTTGGGGGGTCGGGGGGGAATCTCCCGGGCCGAAGGCGCGGGGATGGGTATGGCGCGAAGGGACACGCGCAAGCTGGAGCTGGCGCGGCGAGCATGACGAAGGTGGCGTGGAGCGGAGCGCAACGCACCGGAGGTTCGGCGAGCTGTCGCGAGCGACAGTGCAGGGATGCTTGGTGTTGCCCCCCAGAGGGGGGCGGTGTCGGGGGGGGCTCAGAACAGGCTAAGGTGCCGGGCAATTCCGCCCGGTACCGCAGCCCTACCCGCGCGGAGGGACCCGCGCAAGCAGGAAGTGACGGTGTGCCGCCCGAGCGTGGAGGCGCCGGCGCGAGGCTGACCGCTGGTGCCTGAGTGCCTGCCGTGGTTGTGCCGAAGTGCCGACGCCCATGCGAGGAAGGCGTAAGCCGTGACTGACGAGCCAGGGATGGCATCTGTTGGCGCTAGTCATTGCGGTCAGGGTCCCAGCCGCGATCCCTGGAATTCAGGCGGCGCGGAGTGGCCAACGGCTAGGCATCGTGAGCCCGCGAACTGCCCCAGCCGTGGACACAGGGAGCGCCACAGCGGCGCCAGGGAGGGCGCTTCTAACTCTGTAGGTCGTGGCCACCCAAGCCAGGGATGGCGCGGAGTCTAGCCAGGGACGGCGAATCCAATCTAGGTCGTGAGGCCCTGGCGCTGGCCATGCCGGGCACGTCCTGGGCGAGCGCAGCGAGCCGAGGGAGGGAGCGGCGTGCATGGCCCGTGACAGGGCCGAACACGATGCCATAGGCATGGATTCGTGCATGGAGCGCCGTGCTGGCCCGCAAGCCCCTGGGCGCGGTGTTTGCGCCGAGGGGCGCAGGGGGACAGCGCCAGCGGGGCTGAAGATTGCGACGGGCTCTCCAGCGACATCGCTGCCTTCGCGCTGGCCTCAGGGTCAGGGTCCAAGCCCCCGGGGCTCGATGCCAGCGTGGCGTTGGCTGGGCGCCTGGGCCTTAACGTGGCAGCAGACGAGGTGCCGACGCCCGGCTTTTTGCAAAGGGGTCCGGGACCTCGGTCAACCGTCGGCGACGATCCCCCAGGCTTGGCACGAGTTCGACGTAGGCATTCCAGGCGCTCAGCCCGATGCAGTTGCCTCTGGCGGCCGCGCGGGTCTGAAGGGCGTCAACCAGTAAGCGGGGTCCCATGATCGCCGGGGGAGCGGCCTGATACTGGACAGGGATGGGTTTTCGATGGGTGATTGGTTAGCCGATCCCCAATTGCTGCCGTTTCCCCCCGCTGTTACTTTCTCAGGAATACATACACCTGCAGGACCCCATACGCCTACATTCATACCTGCCCTCCTCCCCTCTATAGTCCCCCCTCCCCCCAGTCCGGGGTCTTGTTTGGCGTTGTTGACCCTGGCTTGGACGGTGAGGGCGATTAAGGCGTCCGTCGCGGAGCCTGTTAGCCCTTTCCGGCGAGCTATTTGGAAAGGTAGCGAGCATTGCCACGCACCCAGGCCAGATGAAGCGAGACGCCAGAACGTGAGCCACTAGGAAGTCATGCCGTGGCAAGATCCTCAACCCCGGGGATCCGTTTGCCTGTTCTCTGGCGATATGCTGCTCCGTATGGGGAGTTATGTAAACTGTTCTCAATACCCACCCGGAATACGAAATTTGGTATTATCTCCCTATATATCCGTTGGAATAGTCAATTGTCCAAACCTCTCGCCATGAGTGATGTACCCGTCTTTGGTTAACCTCTGGATTTGATCGCTTTCCACGCGGTACACGATAATCGATTCTGTGGGTAAGTTGTCGTGGCCCAACAGTGAGCGTGTAGCTTGAGCACTGTGGGCAACATACATTGAAGTACGTCAAGAGCAACGCCAATGAGGTGTCCTGAATGGACTCCGGTGGTGAAATCGCGGGTGACGTGACTACGCTCGTGCTACAGTAATAACCGACAACCTCCAGCCGAAACCTTGCTGCTATAAGTTTTACTATAGCGAGATTATTGTCGATTTGAGCCCATCGATCGTCAAAGTTATTCCATCGGCTTGTCTTTGAATTTGGCAGTGCCACCAGTACTGCGCTTTCCGACGTCCGACCAAGGAGATAGCCAAAGGCCTCCAGCGGATAGACATTCCAAGCGTGTCTTCCGACTTTGACGGTGGCTTCTCGTGAGACGGTCAACATAAGTTGCCCAACGAAAAGGTTAACGCGGTGGCCGTAGGCAACCCGGGTTGAACCGACAGCTAGCCATTGCCTATAACTGCTAAGCGCAGTAGTTCCGTTTGTTGATCTGATTGACGAGAATGTCCCTCATGAGACCAGTCCAGCTTTGCATGTGGCACCAGCTTCCAGAGTAGGCGCAACCAATGAATGAATGCGTACTGACGGGCGGTATTCCAGTACTCGATACCGCCGCCAAAATCAATGGCCATTTGATTGTCTTCTATTCTTATGATGACACCATCAAGATCTATGTCGTTAATTCTGAGAGGCGAAAATTCGTAGAAAATGTCGGGCAGCTGATCGTTCGCGATGAACAAATCGCTATCTGAATCGTATGTTATTTCCGGCTGATTGCCGTGGCCATACGCGTGGCATGCATGGTTAAACAGGTGGGCCACCTCGGATGGTTTAAGTCCGCGAAACCAAATGTCTTGATAGCCATACACGGATTGATATTCAAATATAGGGTCTAGATTTAACATGGCGTTGAGTTGCAATGGCTATGGTGTTCTAAATTGCGACGGGCCGCTAGCGTACTAGACCAAATTAGGATGCTCGGGTACTCGACTAAATCCAGCCGCCCATCCAGATCCGCCGCCGCCCCGCCCTGTCGTCCCCCGTCCCCCATCACCCATCACCCATCACCCATCACCCATCACCCATCACCCATCACCCATCACCCATTGCAAGTCTCGGCACTGCATCCTGGCTTGGCAATAGCCAGGCGTTGATCTGGGGCAAGGTTCCGGCGTAAATCCGTGGACTTATTTAGCGAAGTTGAGCAGGGACTGGACGGTGAGGACGATGAGGCCGCCGGTGGCGGACAGCAGGGTGAGGA
>CAZFZB010000080.1:0-6433 GCA_964523415.1 uncultured Chromatiaceae bacterium
TCAACGGCCTCCCAGTCGGAGACCACCAGGCCCTGGAAGCCGAGTTGTTGGCGCAGGACCCCCTGGAGCAACCTGGTATGGCCATGCATCGGGGTCCCGTTCCATCGGCTGTAGGAGACCATGACGGCTCCGGTTCCGGCCTCGACCTGGGCCTGGAAAGGCGGTAGGAAACGCGCCAAGAGGGCCGACTCCTCTCCGAGCGTGTCCCCTCGGTCCAGGAACGACCAGGCGTCCTTCATCAGGAAATGGGAACTGCCATAGGTGACGCCGCCATCGCCCAGGAAATGTTTGGCGGTCAGCAGCGGACGGGGTAGGCCCGGTCCTAGTTCCACCAGGCCGCTGTGGTAGCCGGTGGCATAGGCCAAGGCGAGCCGGCTGACCAGCTCGGTATTCTCACCCAGGCATTCGTAGGCGCGTCCCCAGCGGATGTCGTTGACCACCGCCACCAGGGGGGCGAAGTTCCAAAAAAGGCCGACGGCGGCCAGCTCGCGGGCCGTGGCCGCGCCGATGCGGCGCATCAAGTCCTCGTCCCCCGCCGCGGCCAGTGCCACTTGGTGGGGAAAGACGGTCGCCCCGGGCAGGGCGCCGAAGCCATGAACCGCGTCTATGCCATAGAGGAGGGGGATGCCGAGGCGGGTGCCCAGGGCCGCCGCCTGGTAGTCCCGGATCATTGCTGACCAGCCGTCCGGGTTGTTGGGGGAGGGGGGCGGGCTGTCGCCACCGGAGAGTAGGGCACCCAGGCGGAGGGTGCCGATCTGGGCCGGTGTCACCCAGTCGAGCCCACCCATGACCATCTGGCCCAGCTTTTCGTCGAGCGTCATGCGCCCCAGCAGGTCGGCAACCCGTTGTTCGACGGGGAGGGCCGGGTTGCGGTAGGGAAGCTCTTCAGCCTGGGCGGCCAGAGGGCCGCAACTCATGGCCAGCGCCAGCAAGCTAGGTAGCTTATCGATCATCGCAATATCCATTGTTCCCCCGAAGTTTTTAGTTGCCCGATCAATCAAGGCCACGCGAATGACCCTTAACCCCGCCAAATTATCGGCCTGAGGACCGGTCCCTGCGGGTTGGGTTGACGATGGGCCGCGCCAGCCTTTCCGGATCTTCGGGACAGTATCCGTATTTCTCTTGCCCATGCCACCCGATTCAGGGAAGAAAGTGCTGGCATCGGGATGCTCCGCCATATGAACGGGGTAAAATGGCCATTGGTGGGTCAATCCTCATCTGGAGGGTAAGACGGCATGAGTCTCGGGCGCTGGCAATTCTGGATTGACCGGGGCGGTACCTTCACTGACCTCGTTGCCCGCCGGCCCGATGGCCGGTTGGTGACCCATAAACTGCTCTCGGATAATCCCGAACAGTATGCCGATGCGGCGCTGCAGGGCATCCGCCACTTGTTGGGTCTGGCGACGGACGCGCCCATTCCCACCGGCTTGATCGCAGCGGTGAAGATGGGGACTACCGTCGCCACCAATGCCCTGCTGGAGCGCCAGGGCGACCGCACCTTGCTACTGATCACCCAGGGCTTTCGGGATGCCCTGCGCATTGGCTATCAGAATCGGCCCCAGCTCTTTGCACGGCGCATCGTATTGCCGGAACTCCTGTACGAACGGGTCGCGGAGGTGCGCGAACGGGTCTCGGCCGGGGGCGACATTCTGGTCCCTCTGGACCTCGCTGGCACTCGCACCGCCCTGGCGGCGGCACATGCCGCTGGCATCCGTGCCGTGGCCATCGTCTTTCTCCATGGCTACCGCTATCCGGAACACGAATGTCAGGCGGCGGCGCTAGCCCGCGACCTCGGTTTTACCCAGGTTTCGGTCTCGCACCAGGTCAGTCCGCTGCCGAAACTGGTCGGGCGTGGCGATACTACGGTGGTGGATGCCTATCTGTCGCCGATTCTGCGCCGCTATGTGGAGCGGGTGGCGGCGGAACTGGGCAGCGCCCGCCTGCTGTTCATGCAGTCCAACGGTGGCCTGGCCGATGCCCGCCATTTTCAGGGCAAGGATAGCATCCTATCCGGTCCCGCCGGCGGCCTGGTCGGCGCGGTACGCACCGCCGCAGAGGCTGGTTTCGATCGCCTCATCACCTTCGACATGGGGGGGACCTCCACCGATGTCGCCCATTACGCTGGGGCCTATGAACGCGCCTTTGACACTCAAGTTGCCGGGGTAAGGTTACAGGCGCCCATGCTCCACATTCATACCGTCGCGGCGGGGGGCGGTTCCATCTGCCGGTTCGAGGGCGGCCGATTGCGGGTCGGCCCCGCCTCCGCAGGGGCTAACCCCGGCCCCGCCTGTTACCGGCGCGGCGGGCCCTTGACCCTCACCGACTGCAACTTGCTGCTGGGCCGTATCCAGCCGGATGGCTTCCCTCCGGTCTTCGGCCCGGATCAACGCCAATCCCTGGACCGGGAAGTCGTGGTCCAGCGGTTTCAGGTCCTCGCCGAGGAGGTGCGTGCGGCGACCGGCAAGGCCTTTGCCCCGACCGAACTGGCCGAGGGTTTCCTGAACATCGCGGTGGAGAACATGGCCAGTGCCATCAAGCACATCTCTACCCAGCGCGGCCATGACGTCACCGAGTACACCTTGTGTTGCTTCGGGGGCGCGGGAGGCCAGCATGCGTGTGCCGTCGCCGATGCCCTGGGGATGCCGTCCATCTTCCTGCACCCCCTGGCCGGAATGCTGTCTGCCTACGGCATGGGCCTGGCCGATGTCCGGCTGCTCAAGGAGCGGGCACTGGAGGTGCCGTTGACCACGGCCCTCGGCCCGCTGTTGGAGGTAACCTTTGCCGCGCTGGAGGAGGCCGGGCGGGAGGCTATGGCGGCGCAGGACATTCCCTTGGCACGCCTGCGCACCCTGAGGGCCGTCAGGTTGCGCTACGCCGGCAGTGATACCACCTTGAGCATCCCCGCTGATGATTTGGACGCCCTGTCGGCACGCTTCGCCGCCGCGCATCGCCAGCGCTTTGGCTTCGTCATGGCGGATAAAGGTCTACTGGTTGCGGCGGCGATGGTGGAGGTGATCGGCGAGAGCCTCACCGCCGATGCGCATGGAGCTATGGGAAGATCTGGCTCCCCGGGTGAGTCCACCTGGCATGTATCACCTCTTGCCTTCGCTTCGACCTCTTTATCCGTCTCATCCCTCGCGGAGACCTTGCCTTTGCATTGCGCGGGTCGCGATCAAGCTGCCCCCCACTACCGGCGTAAGTCCTTGCGACCTGGCGACCACATTCTGGGTCCTGCGATTGTCAGCGAGGCGGGCGCGACCACCCTCATCGAGCCCGGCTGGCAGGCCGAGGTCGGGGCGCACCAGGAACTGGTGATGACCCGCCATGAGCCCCGCCCGCCCCGGGTCGCCGTCGGCACGGCGGTCGATCCCGTCCTCCTGGAGGTCTTCAATAATTTGTTCATGGCCATCGCCGAGCAAATGGGGGTGACCCTGGCCAACACCGCCCACTCGGTGAACATCAAGGAACGCCTGGACTTCTCCTGCGCCCTCTTTGACCAGAAAGGCGAACTGATCGCCAACGCCCCGCATATTCCCGTCCACCTCGGTTCCATGGGCGAGGCGGTACGGGCGCTGATCCAGGCGCGGGGTGACCAGTTCCAACCCGGCGATGCCTTTGCCAGCAACGCCCCCTACAGCGGCGGGACCCACCTGCCGGACATCACTGTCATCACCCCCGTGTTCGACGAGGCCGAATCACGGGTCTTGTTCTATGTCGCCTCGCGCGGTCACCACGCCGATATCGGGGGCATCACCCCCGGCTCCATGCCGCCATTTAGCGTTACCATTGATCAGGAGGGCATCCTGCTGGACAACCTGCTCCTGGTACGAGGAGGCCAGCTTCTGGCAGCGGAACTCCTGGCGCGGCTCACGGCTGACCCCTGGCCTGTGCGTAACAGCCGGCAAAATCTTGCTGACCTGCAGGCGCAGATCGCCGCTAATGCAAAGGGGGTGCGGGAATTGCGGCGCATGACGGCGCATTTTGGGCTGGAGGTGGTCAACGCCTACATGGGCCACGTCCAGGACAACGCCGCCGAGCAGGTCCGCTGCGCCCTCGACAGGTTGCGGGATGGCGCCTTCGTCGGCGAAATGGATAATGGCGCGGTCATCCGGGTAGCGATCACCCTGGACCGGAAGCGGCGCCGGGCCCGCATCGACTTCGCCGGCACCTCGCCTCAGCAGGCCAGCAACTTCAATGCCCCCCGCGCCATCACCATGGCGGCGGTCCTGTACGTCTTCCGCACCCTGGTGGATGAAGACATCCCGCTCAACGCCGGCTGCCTGCGCCCCCTAGAGATCTACATCCCCGCGGGCAGCCTGCTCGATCCCCAGCCGCCGGCGGCGGTGGTCGCCGGCAATGTGGAAACCTCCCAGTGTGTCGTCGATACCCTCTATGGTGCCTTGGGCGTCATGGCCGCTGCCCAGGGCACCATGAACAACTTCACCTTCGGTAATGCCCACTATCAGTACTATGAGACCCTCTGTGGCGGTGCCGGCGCGGGACCCGGTTTCGACGGTGCCTCGGCGGTGCATACCCACATGACCAATTCCCGCCTCACCGACCCGGAAGTCCTGGAAGGGCGCTTTCCGGTACGGGTGGAGGAATTCCGGCTCCGGGAGGGCAGCGGCGGCTGCGGTCGCTGGCACGGTGGTGAGGGCGTCCGCCGCCGCATCCGCTTTCTGGAGCCAATGACTGCCGCCATTCTGTCCGGCCGCCGCCGCATTCCACCCTACGGTTTGCAGGGTGGCGAACCTGGCCAAGTGGGGCGCAATGCCGTGGAACGGGCAGGGGGCTGGGTGGAGGCACTGCCAGGCATTGCCCAGGTGGAAATGAAAGCCGAGGATGTCTTCGTTATTGAAACCCCTGGTGGTGGCGGCTATGGCACACCGCTAACCCCCACCCAATCCACAGACCCAGGGGAAGTCGGTCGCCACTAGGTGGGGACATATAGAGAATGATCCTCGCCCATTGCGCCTGGTACCACGACGATCCAACAGACTATCCCCATTCTTGCCCTGTTCTTGAGCAGCCTGGTGACTGCTGGAGAGAATTATTTTTTTGCGATTGGGGTTTGCCTGGCATGGGTGCCGCCAGTACAGGCTTGTGCGAACGACGTCAAACTGATCCAGGATGCCCTGTCCAGCCGCCTGCCTCTAACGACTCGGCATATCAGGACCTTGTTGGGTCCTAAGGCCACCTATCCGGCTGTGATCGCGGGATTTGCCTGGCTGCAAAATGCGGCCGTCCCCCAGGATACCGTGATCATCTATTACAGTGGCCACGGCGTTCTGGTTGATGATGAAACGGGGACGAGGCGTCGGGTATGGACGAGGCCTTCTATCTCTGGTCGAACACCCCTCCCTTTAGCCGCATGGCGGCCGTTTGGTCCAAGACCTAAGGGAAAAGTTTGCTATCCCAATTTGATTTCAAGCGAGTTATTTGACAGCCTGGTAGTCCCGGATCATGGCTGCTCAGCGGTTCGGGTTGTTGGGGCCGGGGGGCGAGCTTATAGTATCGCCCCCGCGACTCGTACCGGACTGCCATGCCCTCTGACCCCCTGTCCCATCTGCTCGAGACCTGTGACTTCGCCTGGCGGCGCGAGTCGGCGGATCCCTTGACGCTTACCAATATCCAATGGCGCGCGGACGCCTGCGATCCGGGGTCCATCCTCTTCTTTCAGCGCTTTGCGGACGGCAGGAGTGATGGGGAGATTTTGGAGCGCTACCTGGTGGCAAGCCCCTGCGCGGTCCTGGTCACCAACCAGATGTTCGACTGCTTCGCTGCCCTGTCGGGCAAAGGGATCTATGTCACCCGGCCGGGGGACTGGGCCGAGACGGTGCGGCGCTTTTGCGACCTGGTTTACCCCCTGGATGCGGGCGCCCCGCACTTCCTGGGCGTCACCGGGACCAACGGCAAAACCACCACGGTCAAGTATCTGGAGTCCATGCTCGCGGCTCAGGGGCAGCGGGTCTTGACCATCGGCACCCTTGGCATCTCCCGCAACGGCCAACTTCTCGCGGAGACCGGTTTCACCTCACCACCCTTGATCGAGCTGCGTCGCTGGCTTTTCGCGGAACGGGGAGGGTGCGATGTGGTAGCCATGGAGATCAGCAGTCATGCCCTGGACCAGGGGCGAGTCCAGGGGATACCCTTGCGGGGCGCCGGCTGGACCAACTTTTCCCAGGACCATCTGGATTACCACCGGGACGAGGCGTCCTACTTTGCCGCCAAGGCCCGCATCCTCGACCTGATCCAAGAGGGGGGGCGTCTCTTTTGCTCCAGCCCCGAGGTGGCCAAACGGCTGCAGTTACGGGGTGAGCTTCGGGTTCCGATCGAGGTTCTGGCCCCCGCGGCCCTGGGGTCGGAGGTCATCGCCGCCAAGCCCTTCCTGGCCCTGGAGCACAATCGCGCGAACTATGCCCTGGCCGCGGCC
>CAZFZB010000080.1:6533-8109 GCA_964523415.1 uncultured Chromatiaceae bacterium
CCCCTCATGGGGGCCGCGGTGGCGCGCCACTCCGATCGGATCATCCTCACCTCGGACAACCCCCGCACCGAAGACCCCGAGCACATCATCGCCGACATCCTGGCGGGCATACCTGGCCCGGCCCCGGAGGTGGTGGTGGATAGATCCGAGGCCATCGCCCACCTCTTCGACCTGCTTGACAGTCGCCCCGTGGGGGAGAATTGGGTGGCCCTGATTGCCGGCAAGGGCCACGAGCGCTACATCGACCGCGGCGGTCATAAGACCTTCTTCAGTGATCAGGATGAGGTCGAGCGCAACCGGCGGCGCCTCGGCTGGTAGATCGGACTCCTGCCTCAGGCTGGTCCTGCGGATGAGTCATGACCGCCCCGGTCGGCCTCTAGACCTCTCTAACCCTTTGCGGAATCCGACATGCCCCTGCGTCATCTCTACTCCATCCCCGGTGGACTCCTGTTGGGTATTGCGCTGGCCCTGCTCTTTCCCGCCGGGGGGGGCTACGTCGCCTGGCTCGGGCAGGTCTTCATCTCGGTCCTCAAGCTCCTGATCCTGCCCCTGATCCTGGTCTCCATCTACGCCTCTTTGGCGGGGGGTGACAAGCTGCGGCGCATAGGTGGCCGTACCTTCCTCTACTACCTTGCCACCTCCGCGGTGGCCGCCATCATCGGTACCCTGCTTGGCCTGGCCTATTCCCGTGACCTTCCCGCCGGTCTGTTGAACCTGCCCGCGGCGAATCCGATTGCTTCCGGCTTCAGCCTGGATCGGTTAGTGGATAGTTTCATTCCCAGTAATATCTTCGCCTCCCTTGCCGCAGGTAACGTCCTGCATATCGTCTTCGTCGCCATCATCGCGGCTATCGCCTCCCGCCGTATCGCCAGGCACCACCGGACCACCCTGGTCGGCGCCGCTCAGGCCCTGGACGCCCTGCTGATGCAAACCCTGAACGGAGTCCTGGCCCTGGCGCCCATCGGTATCTTCGGCCTGGTCTATGCTAGCCTCGCCACCATGGATTGGGGCGGGGTGTTCCAACTTCGCGCCTTCGTCTGGGCCGTGGCACTGGCCGCTGTTTTGCACGGCGCAGTGGTCATGCCCATCCTCTATCGCCTCCGCACCGGTTGCCCTCCCTGGTCATTCGTGGTGGCTTGCCGGGAGCCCCTGCTTACAGCGCTGTCAACGGCCTCCAGCAATGCCACCTACCCGGTCTCCAAACGGGCACTGGAGGCCATCGGGGTCAGCGAGCAGGTCACCAGCCTGACCCTGCCCCTGGGGGCAACGCTGAATATGCACGGCTCGGCCCTCTACCAATCCATTCTGCTGATCTTCATGTCGCAGTTGGCGGGGGCCGATCCAGGTCCTTGGCAGACCCTCTTCATCGTCATGCTCACTATGGCCTCCTCCGCAGGCACCGCTGGCATCCCCGGGGGTGGTATCGCCATGATGGCCTTCATGCTCGAGCTGCTAGGCCTCCCTCCGACCTATCTGGCCCTGTATTTGGTGGTGGATCGCTTCTTCGACTACCCAATAACCGCCCTCAATGTCTGGGGCGACCTGGTGGTGGCGGCCATCGTGGACAAGGAACTCA
>CAZFZB010000080.1:8209-12702 GCA_964523415.1 uncultured Chromatiaceae bacterium
TGGACGGCCCCCTTGCAACCCCAGCCTGGGGAGCCACTCAGGGTCCTGGCGGTCGCAACCACCCGTGACCTCGATCAGGTTCAGATCACCGGCCCAGATGGGCGAAGGTCCAACCTGCGTACCTCCCCGGGCGGCGGCCCGCCCTGGAGTCTCCTCGGGACCCTCTCCGGACCCCAGCGCGGGACCTATCGGATCGAGGGGATGCGCGGTGGCCGGGTACAGGCCTGTGCCGAGGTCCAGGTCGGGGGTGATGGCGGGGATCGGGGCAGCGGTGAGTGGGATCTGGCGACCCAGGCCCTTTACTCGGCCTGGATCGAGCGCCTCTTCGATGCCCCGCCCAACGAGTCCCTGAGTTTCGCCTCCCTGACCCCCGTGCTGGGCGACCCGGAACGCAATTTCCTCTATGGTTATCTGGGGAGGGGGGAGGATAGGCGCCTGACCGCCGAGCCGGATTGCGCGGACCTCTCCTACTTCCTGCACGCCTATTTTGCCTGGAAACGGGGCCTGCCCATCGCCTACCGTTCCTGCAGTCGTGGCAGCCGTGCTAGCCCCCCTCGTTGCGAGGCTCCGGTCATCGATCCTGCCCTGGCCGGCCCTTCGGCACCGACTGGGACCTTCCTGGACTTGAGCCGGCGACTTATGGACAGGGTCCACTCCGGTAGCGGGCGCACGGCCCTGAGAGATGAGGCCACGGACTTCTATCCCGTCCCCCTGGAGCGCGCGGCACTATGGCCTGGCACCCTCTATGCGGACCCCTATGGTCACACCCTGATCCTTGTCAAGTGGGTCCCCCAGACGGCCGGCCGCGGCGGGCTCCTGCTCGCGGTGGATGCCCAGCCGGACAACTCGATCAGTCGTAAGCGCTTTTGGGAAGGCACCTTCCTCTTTGCCGAGACGCCAAGCGCGGGTCCTGGCTTCAAGGCCCACCGCCCTCTGAACGCCCGCGGCTCCAGGATGCGCCTGCTGGCCAACGGCGACCTGGACGGCCGCGACGGCACCCCTCCCTACTCGGCGGAGCAGGCCAACCTGTCTCCAGAAGACTTTTACGCTCGCATGGAACGTCTCATCAATCCCAAGGGGCTGGACCCGGAGGCCGCCTATGAGGCAACCCTGGCGGCGCTGATGGAACAGATCGAAACCCGGGTCACCTCGGTGGAAAATGGCGAGACTTACCTGCGCGCCCACCCCGGAACCCAGATCCCCATGCCCAGTGGCCCGGCCATCTTCGAGACCACCGGGCCTTGGGAGGATTACGCGACCCCCTCCCGGGACATGCGCCTCCTGATCGCCCTGAAGGTCCTCGCGGGGCTGCCCGAGCGTATCCGGCATTATCCCGAACTCTATGTCCTGCGTGGCGAGAGCCCGGCCGTCGCCGCCGCCCGCATCGAGCGTCTGCATGCCCGGCGCATCCAGGACCACTTCGTCACCTATAAGCGCAGCGACGGGAGTTCCTGGCGACTCAGTTTGGCCGATATCTATGCCCGCAAGGCCGGGTTGGAGGTGGGGTATAACCCCAACGATTGCGTGGAGCGGCGTTGGGGGGCATCCCCAACTAACCAGGACTATGCCACTTGCCGCCGCCAGGCACCCGCGGACCAAAGGCAGCGGATGGAGGAGTACCGACCCTGGTTCCACGAGGCCCGTAGGCCGCCGCGATGACAGCCGTTCCTGGGATCTCCCTGGTTTATGTCAGTCACACCCGGAACCGGCTCGCTACCCCTTGCGTCGACGCGCGGGAGGGTCGGCCTGAACCTATTATCCTTGCGGCCCTGTCTAGGAGGCCCTAGCGTGCTATCCCAACCCCCCGCCCTGACCGCGCCGGGCCCTGTTCTCCCCTTCCAGAGGACCAGGCACGGGCTGGTCACTGGCCTCCTGCTCTGCCTCGCCCTGACCGGCTGTGCGACGGCACCTCCTCCGGATGCAGACGCCAAGACCTGGGCGGGAAGGCCTATTGGCCCCCCACCGGCGCCCAACCCGGGCGTCAAACAGGCCCTCATCGTCCGCGCGACCCAAGAATGGGACTTCTTTGGACGCCAGACCCTGGTCTTTAAGGGGAGCGAGGAAAGTATCCCGCATGTCGGGGCCTGGGAGGACGATTACGGACCCTATAGCGGCCGGATCAACGCCTACTGGCGTGCGGCGGGAAGGCCCAGACTGACCGGGGAGGATTGTCAGAAGCCCTGGTCCGCCGCCTTCCTGACCTGGATCATGCAGCAAGTGGGGGTACCTGAGGATCAGTTTCCCCCAGCCTCGGCGCACTGGGTCTATGTCGCGCGCCTCATCGATCAGTCCGACTATCCGGGGCGCTACTTCGTCCCCAGGCGGGTTGCGGACTACAGCCCCAACCCCGGCGACCTGATCTGCTCCTCCCGCGGCCCTTACCACCTTGCCACTTTCAATGGCTATACCAGTCCCGAGGACCTCAAGGGCGCCAACCTCCATTGCGATCTGGTGGTCGGGAAACAGGACCAGACCCTGGAGGCCATAGGTGGCAATGTTCGCAACTCGGTGTCCAAAAGCTCCCTGGAGCTGGACGGCGCGGGCCATCTCCAAGAGGTGCCTCGGCGCCCCTGGTTCCTGATCCTGCAAAACCGTTTGTGAAGCGGTGGCACGCCGGTCCTGGCCCGATGCCGACCCCCCGGCGGGGAGGCCCAAGGGACAGGCCAACCCGAGTTCGAACCGATTCACACCGATCCCATCTGGTTGTCCCGATCTGATCGGGGGGTAGGACCTGATTGCATTGGCGCGGGGCGATCGCGTCGTGGGGTCCTCCCAGGCGGCGTTAATTTGGCCGTGTGTCCCTGGTCAGATCGTGCTACTTTACTCGGTCGAATTCAGGCTGCCGCCCGGAGAAGGGCCCCCATCCGGGGCCGCCTGAGGTCTGCACTGCAGTCTCCCACTATCCATTCCCAGGCCCCCGAGGTAAATCCCCATGGACTCCGCATCCACCATGGAATCCCAGACCGAGTGCGAGGGTTTCGATGAACTCGGGCTGGTTCCGGCCGTCCTGACTACTGTTCGGACGCTCGGCTACGAAACCCCGACCCCCGTCCAATGCCAGTGCATCCCCCATCTGCTGCAGGGGCGCGATTTGCTCGGCCAGGCCCAGACGGGAACGGGTAAAACGGCTGCCTTCGCCCTGCCGCTCATTGGCCTGGTCGAATTGGACGCTGGGCCCAGACCCCAGGTGTTGGTTCTGACTCCGACCCGGGAACTGGCCCTGCAGGTGGCGGAGGCCTTTCAGACCTATGCCCGTGGCCTGCGCGGCTTCCATGTCCTGCCGCTTTATGGCGGCTCGAGTTTTGGGCTTCAGGCGCGCGCCCTGGAGCGCGGCGTACATGCCATTGTCGGTACCCCGGGTCGGGTTATGGATCATCTGCGTCGGGGCACCCTGGACCTGATGGGCCTGCGCTCCCTGGTCCTGGACGAGGCCGACGAAATGCTGGACATGGGCTTTGCCGAGGACATCGAATGGATCCTGGAACGGACGCCCGCCGAGCGGCAGATGGCCCTCTTTTCCGCCACCATGCCCAGTGCCATCCGCCGGGTCGCCCATGCCCATTTGCGGAATCCGGTGGAGGTGCGGCTGGTGGCGGCCACGGAGACCGTGGACACCATCGATCAATACCACTGCCTGGTGACCCGCTTCCACAAACTGGATGTGCTGACGCGAGTACTGGAGGTGGAGGACTTCGATGCCATGCTGGTTTTCGTGCGCACCAAGCTCCAGACCCTGGAGGTGGCGGAAAAACTCGCCGCCCACGGCTTCAACGCCGAGGCCCTCAATGGCGACATGACCCAGTCTGAGCGTGAGCGCACCGTGGAACGCCTCAAGCGTGGTCGCCTGGACATCCTGGTTGCCACCGATGTGGCCGCGCGTGGCCTGGATCTGGAGCGATTGAGCCTGGTCGTCAACTATGATATCCCCACGGATCCCGCCTCCTATGTGCATCGCATCGGCCGTACCGGTCGCGCTGGCCGCGAGGGTCGAGCCTTGCTGTTCGTCGAGCCCCGGGAACGCCACCTGCTGAAGGCCATAGAGCGCACCATTCGCCGCAGTATTCCGGAGTTGGCGGTACCGACCGCGGCGGATCTCAGCGCCCATCGCATTGAACGCTTCACGGCCATGGTGACCAGGACCCTGGCGGAGGCCGATCTGGACTTTTTCTACCGCGTGGTGGCCCGCATTGCCCGGGAAGGTGAGCTGGATGCCATGGATATCGCCGCCGCCCTGACCTATCAGGCCCAGCGCGAGCGCCCCCTACAATTGGAGGCCGACCTGGAGCAGGCGCCCAAACTCAGGTTCAAGCGGCGCGGGGACCGACCCCAACCCCCCGAACGGGGGGAGGCCCCTGGACGGGAACGGCGCCCGGAATCCGTCCCGCCTAGAGAGCCAGCCAGACGATCAGAGCCTGGGCCGGGCCAATTCTCTGGACGGCGGGAGCGACCCGCAAACCCGGAATCCTCCGATCGCCCAGCCCCCCAAAGGCATC
>CAZFZB010000081.1:0-12575 GCA_964523415.1 uncultured Chromatiaceae bacterium
TCGGAGCCCTTGCCGCCGTAGTTGCCGTCCTCGATGTACTTCTTGGCGTTGTCCCAGGCGCCACCGCCGGTGGTCATGGAGATGGCCACGAAGAGCCCGGTGACGATGGTGCCGATGAGCATGCCGCCCAGGGCCAGGGCCCCGGCGTCGCCGCCCATAAGCCACTTCATGCCAAAGGCGACGACGATGGGCAGCAGCACCGGCAGCAGCGAGGGGACGATCATCTCCCGGATGGCGGCCTTGGTGAGCATATCCACCGCCTTGCCATAGTCGGGCTTCTGGGTGTGGGTCATGATCCCGGGCATCTCACGGAATTGGCGGCGGACCTCCTCGACGATACCGCCAGCGGCACGTCCAACCGCCTCCATGGCCATGGCCCCGAAGAGGTAGGGCACCAGACCGCCGATGAAGAGCCCGATGAGCACGGCAGGATTATCCAGGGCGAAGGTCAGGTGCTTGCCGGCATGGCCCAGGGTATTGGTGAAGTCGGCAAACAACACCAGGGCGGCGAGGCCAGCAGAACCGATGGCATAGCCCTTGGTGACGGCCTTAGTAGTGTTGCCCACGGCATCCAGGGGGTCGGTGATGTTACGGATCTTCTCGTCCAACTCCGCCATCTCGGCGATGCCACCGGCGTTGTCGGTGATGGGGCCGTAGGCGTCCAGGGCGACGATGATGCCGGTCATGGAGAGCATGGCCGTGGCGGCGATGGCGATGCCGTAGAGGCCGGCCAGTTCATAGGCGCCCCAGATGGCGAAGCAGATGGCGAGAACCGGAGCGGCGGTGGCCTTCATGGAGACACCTAGACCCGCAATCACATTGGTGCCGTCGCCCGTAGTGGAGGCCTTGGCGATGGAACGTACGGGGGAGAACTCGGTGGCGGTGTAGTACTCGGTGATGACCACCATAAGCGCGGTCAGCACCAGACCGATCAGGGAGGAGAAGAACAGTGGCCAGAGGGCGTTGTGGCCGTTGGGTAGGGTCACCTGGCCCATCATCAGGTAGGTGACGACCAGGAAGGCCACCGCGGAGATGGCACCGGCGACGATGAGCCCCCGATAGAGGGCGCTCATAATCTTCTTGCCCGGGATGTACTTGACGAAGAAGGTGCCGATGACCGAGGCGACGATGGATACGCCACCCAGGACCAGGGGGTAGAGGACGGCGGTGGCGGCGTTGGCTGCATTGCCGGCGAAGAGCAGACCACCGAGCAGCATGGTGGCGACCACGGTGACGGCGTAAGTCTCGAACAGGTCCGCGGCCATGCCGGCGCAGTCGCCCACGTTGTCACCCACGTTGTCGGCGATGACGGCGGGGTTGCGCGGGTCGTCCTCGGGGATACCAGCCTCGACCTTGCCCACGATGTCGGCGCCCACGTCCGCGCCCTTGGTGAAGATGCCGCCACCCAGTCGGGCGAAGATGGAGATCAGCGAGCCACCGAAGGCCAGGCCAACCAGGGAATGCAGGGCCGCGCTTTGCTCGACGCCCATGCTCATCAGGACGGCATAATAGCCAGCCACGCCCAGCAGGGCCAGGCCAACCACCAGCAGGCCGGTGATAGCGCCGCCACGGAAGGCGATCTGGAGGGCAGCGTCCATGCCATTATTGGCGGCCTGGGCGGTGCGCAGGTTGGAGCGCACCGAGATATTCATACCGATGAAGCCAGTGGCCCCAGAGAGCAAGGCTCCGATCAGGAAGCCGATGGCGGTGAATTTGCCCTGAGCGCCGAGACCGACCCACAGGATGACCAAGAGGATCAGACCCACGATCCCGATGGTGGTGTATTGGCGCTTGAGATAGGCGCTGGCGCCCTCCTGGACCGCGCCGGCGATCTCCTTCATGCGCTCGTTGCCCTCGGGCTGGGCAAGGATCCATTTGACGGAGGTGATGCCGTAGCCGATCGCGACCAGCGCGCACAGCAAGGCAAAGATCAAACCTAGTGACATGGATATCGACTCCTGAATGCTTGAGTGCACCCGAGGGTGCTTCATTGTTGGTTAGGTGGGGCCCCGAGGGGTCCCGTCTCGAAGGCCTGCCGGGGCGACTAGCGGCCGACCCCAGAGAAGTCCGTTCCCGGCTTGAGCCCGAATCGTTCCTCCAGGCCCAGCTCGCGGATCAGTCCCTCGACCGCCCCCTGGCCGTGTTCGCGTTGGATCTCTCCGAGCAACAGCCTCACAGCGTTGCGATTGTAACCGCTACCGAATAGAAGTTGCTCGGTAATGATTTCCCGGGCACGGTCAAGGGTCATGGCCCCTCCTTCACACCAAGTTGGTCGGGCATGGTGGCTAAGGGGCGATCGGCAAGAAGGGAGTCCTCACCGAACATCCGCCCCAACCCAACTGCCTCAGAGACTGAAAGGTGCCAGTTTCCTGGGCACCGCCACGTTCTCGAGGGTAACGTAATGGGGCAGCCCATTCTCGTAGGGAGGATAATCCTCACCCTGGATCAGGGGGTAGAGGTAATCCCGACACTTGTCGGTAATGCCAAAGCCATCCGCACTGATAAAATCCTTGGGCATGAACTTCTCGACGTTGGCCACCTCCGACAGGGGCGCCATGCCGATTTCCCAGATGTAGGGCGATGAGGACTTGCGTACCACGGTCGGCATGATAGCGTTGTGGCCCACGACGGCATATTCGACACCCGCCTTGCCCAGGGCATAGGCCTGCTCCACGTCGGACTTGGAGGCCAGGTGGCGGGCGGCGCGCTGCAGGTAGTCGGCAACCGCCCAGTGGAACTTGTAGCCAAGAGCGTCCTTGATCATGCTAGCCACCACCGGCGCGGCACCGCCGAGCTGGGCATGGCCAAAGGCATCGCGGGTGCCCTGCTCGGCGAGGAAGCGGCCATCCGGGTAGTGACAGCCCTCGGAGAGGCAAATGGTGCAGTAGCCGTATTGCTCTACCTTGGCCTTGACTGTCGCCAGGAACCGCTCCTGATCGAACTCCACCTCGGGGAACAGGGTGACGACCGGAATGCCCTGATCCGCCACCAGGGCACCGGCGGCGGCGATCCAGCCGGCATGACGTCCCATCACCTCGATGACGAAGACCTTGGTAGAGGTGGCGCACATGGAGCGCACATCGAAACTGGCTTCTAGCGTCGAGGTGGCGATGTACTTGGCCACGGAGCCGAAGCCCGGGCAGTTGTCGGTGATGGGCAGGTCGTTATCCACGGTCTTGGGGACATGGATGGCCTGAACCGGGTAGCCCAAGGAAGCGGAGAGCTGGGAGACCTTGTAGCAGGTATCCGCGGAATCGCCACCGCCGTTGTAAAAAAAGTAGCCGATGTCGTGGGCCTTGAAGACCTCGATCAGGCGTTCGTATTCGCGCTTGTTGGCCTCCAGGCTTTTCAGCTTATAGCGGCAGGAGCCAAAGCCGCCGGAGGGTGTGTGGCGCAGGGCGGCGATGCGCTCGGCGGACTCCTTGCCGGTATCGATCAAGTCCTCGGTCAGGGCACCGATAATGCCGTTGCGCCCGGCATAGAGATTGGCGATCTTGTCGGGATGCTGGCGCGCCGTCTCGATGACGCCGCAGGCTGAGGCATTGATCACGGCGGTGACACCACCGGACTGGGCATAAAAGGCATTCTTCACGGTCATGATTACCCCTCGTTGTTGCTCGTCTCGTTTTGAATTTGCCCATCGTCACGACGTGGGCAATGAAAGTTTTTCCCGCCGCCCGCCTGATCCCGGACGCGGCAAGAAGGTGATCAGCGGCCTGGCAGATCCCCCCGCTGCTCGGCGGTATAGTCCGCCTGGGCCTGGAGCAGAGAGACGGCGCACTCGGACAGGTCATCATACTCCTCCACGCCCGTACCCATCTGCTGATGGACCCGATAGAAAAACTGGCACCGGTAACGGCGATCATCCGTTTTGAATATGACGAAATTACACCCGTCCTCCGTATTCCAGAAGATGACCGGACAGGAGGTCAACTCCCGGTCCGAGGCATGGAGGCGGATCTCGGCGTCAGCCAGCTTGACATCCATTTCGCGGCCATAGCGCTCCCGCAGCGTGGTTTGGACCATCCAGCGTTCGGATTCGGTGATATCGGGTATCTCGGCCATAAGCGCATAGTTCCGTGATCGATGGAGTGGGCCGGGACTCGGCCACGCCACAGGGTACAAAGGTTACTGGAAGCCCCTTACGGCTCCCAATCCAAAACTTGGATACCGGAATGGATTCTCCTGATCCACCCAGACCCCAGGTCAAGGCCGTGCCAAACTCGGTACATTCTCCCCCTGCCCCAGGGCCTGTTCGATAAAGAGCTGTTTGAGGCCCGGCAACCGATCGGTGACGGCCAAGCCAAGGTTTCGCGCCGCCACCAGCAGGGGGTTGCGGTTGCCAAAGAGCCGTTTGAACACCTCCATGGCCCCCAGCATGCCCATATTCCCACCCCGGCGGGCGCGTTCGTATCGCCTCAGGGTCCAGAGACTCCCGATATCCCGGCCCCTGGCCAAGGCCTCGGCGATATTGTCCGCCAGTTGGGCAGCATCCAGGAAGCCGAGATTCACGCCCTGCCCCGCCAGGGGGTGAATGGCGTGGGCGGCATCGCCTACGAGGGCTAGGCGAGGCAGTACATATTGATCGGCGTGTTGGAGGCGCAAGGGGAAGGACTCCCGGCTACCCACCGCTACCAGGGGACCGAGATGCCGCTCGCACGCGGCCTCCAACTCCGCCAGGAATGCCGCATCCTCCAAGGCCATGAATTGCCGCGCCCGGGACTCGACCACCGACCAGACGATGGAGCAGCGACCATCCGCCAAGGGCAGAAAGGCCAGGGGCCCGGTGGGCAGGAAGCGTTGCCAAGCCGTCTCGCCATGGGGCCTGGTGGTTTGGACATTGGCCACGATGGCCTGCTGATCATAATCCCAGCCCGAGGTCGTGATCCCGGCCTGGGCACGTACCCAGGAATCACGCCCGTCGGCCCCCACCAAGAGGCGAGCGACGAGGCGGCGGCCGTCGTCCAGGTCGAGTTGGGCCCGTTCCGAGGTCAAACTCAAACGGAGACCACGAGCGGGACAAAGCAGGTGGATATCCGGCGCCACCTCCAATTGTTCCCAAAGCGCCAGTTGGGTGACACGGTTTTCGACGATATGACCCAAATCCGGTTCGCCAAGATCGGCGCTATCGAAATGGATACTGGCGCCGCCGACCGCGTCCCAAACCCGCATCTCGCGGTAAGGGCTGACGCCCAGTCCCTGGATACGTTCCCAGGCGGTCGGGCCCCTCCCCAGGCGATTCAAAATACGCTGACTGGCACGGCTGAGGGCGGAGACGCGCAGATCGACCTCCCCTTTTGGCCAGTCACGGCTCGGCTCCCGAGACTCGACGACGATGATCTTCAGGCCCTGGGCGGAACAGGCCAGGGCGAGGGCCGCGCCAACCATGCCACCCCCCACCACCAGGAGGTCGCATTCGAGTTCCGGGATCCTCATAGGGATAAGCCTCGTGCCATGCGGGGCAGATGCCCGGCCTTGCCCATGAAATGTTGGGCGAGGTGATGGCGAACCCCGGCCACCAGATCCAGGGTCAGGAGCCCCAGATCCCTTCCTAGGCGCAATGGAAACCAGGGATTGACAAAGACATGGGCCAGAAAATCCGTCGTCAACGCCGTTCGACCTTGATCTGACCCCCGCAAACGCTGGTAATCCCTCAGGGCCTCCGGGGCGCCTGGATCAACCCCGGAACGCACCCGGTCGGTCAGGATCTGGGCCAGGGCCGCCAGGTCACGCAGGCCGAGGTTGAGGCCCTGACCGGCCACCGGGTGCAGGGTGTGGGCAGCATTGCCAATAAGAAGCAGTCGCTGACGCACTGGATTGCGGGTAAGCATCAGTTTGAGGGGGTAGGCCAGCCGCCGCCCGGGGCGGGTGAAGCGACCGAGCCGGTAGCCAAAGCGGGCCTGGAGGCCAGCGAGGAAGGCCCCGTCATCAAGATCCAGAATCGCCGCCGTATCGGTTGCCCTGGCCGTCCAAACCACGGAATAACGCCCCTCGGTCATGGGCAGCAGAGCCAAGGGCCCCGTATCCGTAAACCGCTCGTAGGCGACACCGGGCCGAGGCCGGTCGGGGGTGACGGTAGTGATGACGGCGTCGTGGCCATAGCCGCGCTCGAGGGCGTCGAATCCCATCCGCCTGCGAATCGCGGAATCGCCGCCATCCGCCGCCACGAGCAGGGCGGCCGTCAGGAGCCGGGATTGGCCTGCCGTCGTCACCTCAACATCGACGCGGTCCTCCTGGCACCTAAAGCCGACCAGACGTGCCGGGCAGAAGAGATCGATCCCCCCCAGCCGGGCCTGGATGGCCTGACCGATCAAGCGAGCCGGGACCACATAGCCCAAGGCCGGTACCCCCTCCTCCGCGCTGTCGAGGCGGGCAAAACCGAAACGGCCTCGGTCGGAGACCTGTACCTGAGAGATGGGCTCGGCCCCGGGGGCCAGGTCCGCCCACAGGCCCATGGCCTCCAAAATGCGTCGGCTACCCCATGAAAGGGCCAGAACCCGCTCGTCATAACTGGCTTGGTTGCGGATAGCCTGAGGCAGCGCCTCGATCAGAGCCACGGACAGACCGGCACCTGCCAGGGCGCAGGCCAGACTGCCCCCCACGAGCCCGCCTCCCACGATGACCAGATCGTATTTTGTGGCTGACATTGCGATTACTGCTATCCGTCGAGACTCAAGCCAGGGTTAGCCTCCCATCCAGGCCTCGATCTCCGTCACCGACTTGGGGGCATCGCGGGACAGGACCTCGTTACCCTCCGGCGTGACGATCAGGTCATCCTCGATTCGGATGCCGATACCCCGGAAGCATTTGGGTGCCTCACCTTGGGATGGGGCGACATAGATACCGGGCTCCACCGTCAGGGCCATGCCCGGCTCGAAGCGGCGCCAGTCTCCCTCACGTTTGTAGTCCCCCACGTCATGAACATCCATACCCAGCCAGTGACCGGTCCGATGCATGAAATAGGGTTTGTAGGCCTCGGTGCGGATGAGCTTGGGCACCGCTTTGCGCCCTCCGGTGAGCAGTCCTAATTCCACCAGGCCCCGGGTCAGGGTTTTGACGGCGGCCTCGTGTGGCTCGATCCAGCGATTGCCCGGTTTCACCTTGGCGATGGCCGCCAGCTGGGCGGCCAGGACCACCTCATAAAGTTCCTTTTGAGGGGGGCTGAAGCGGCCGCTGACCGGGAAGGTGCGGGTGATGTCCGAGGCATATCCGTCCAACTCGCCCCCCGCATCGATCAGCACCAGGTCCCCTCCCTTCAGACGATCGGCATTGGCTGCGTAATGGAGGACGCAGGCATTGGCACCACCCCCGACGATGGGTGGATAGGCCTGGAAACGAGCCCCGCCCTCGGCGCAGGCACGGGAGAACTCGGCCTCCAGTTCGAATTCCCAGCATCCGGGCTGACAGAAGCGCATCACCCGACGATGGGCCGCGGCGGAGACCCGTGCGGCGCGGCGCATGAGCTTGATCTCGGTCTTGTCCTTGATGAGACGCTGCTCATGGAGCAGGGCCTCCAGGCTGACCAGGGCACGGGGTGCGCGGACCCCGGCACGGGCCTGGGCCCGCAGTTTCTGGATCCAACCCATGACCTTGAGATCCAGGTCGGCCTCCCGAGCGAAGGAATAGTGGAGTTGGTCACGATCCGCGATCAGCTTGGGCAATTCCTCATCCAGGGTGGCGATCGGATGAGCTTGATCCGCCCCGTAATTCTGAGTGGCCCCCTCAACCCCGGCTCGGACCCCCTCCCAGAGTTCCCGCTCCGCATCGCGAGGCCGACAGAAGAGCACGACCTCGCCCTCCTTACGGCCTGGAATCAGAGCCAGGAGGGCATCTGGCTCTGGAAAGCCGGTCAGATAGGTAAAGTCGCTGGACTGGCGATAGGGATAATGGGTGTGACCGTTACGCACCCGCTCCGGGGCCGTGGTCAGGATGGCAACACCCTTCCGCCCGATGGCGGCCAAGAGGCGGCAGCGGCGGCGCTGGTATTCCGCCGATGAGATGGCGGGAGGCATATCCAGGGGTTCGGCCCCGCCCGGGATGGGAGAGATCGCAATAGCCATGTCGTCAGCCCCTTGCCCCCTTGGTTTCTTCATGGAGCAGGCGGGCGGCGACCCAAAGAAATTCCTGCAATTCCATCAAGGCACCTTGCTCCTCGTCCCCCTCCGCGTCAACCTCCAGTGCCCCCAGATCCATGCGGGTGATCTCCAGCAGATCGTCGAGGATCTCGCGTGCCTGGTCCGATAGACCCTCGGCCTTGAGGCCCGCCAGACCCAAGCCAAGCAAGAAACCCCGGGCCCAGTCGTACAGGCCCTCCGCTCGTTCGCGGAGGGGGCAGTCCTCATCGGGCAACACCAGGGTCAAGGCCAGATCCTCACCCTCGATTTCGGCCCGTGCCAGTTCCCCCAGGGCCTGCAAGGGCGCCGGGAGAACCGGCAACTGGCCTCCCGAGGCCGTGGAGGCGAACAGTTCCCGACACCAGATGGTCTCGGCCTCCGCCACCCCGCCACAGAGGAGACCGCACAATAGGCCATGCGCCTCCGGTGGTGAGGCATTCAGCGTCGATTCCTCGAGCCCCTGGACAAGCTGGCTGTAGACGTATTTCGGGGTTGTGGACATCAAGATGACGACGAGACTTGGGCAAGGGCTATAAGACCGGGGGCATCATACCATGACCTGGCAGTACCCTGGCCCGGATCACTGGGGCCCGCCCAGATCACGGATACGCGATTGACCCTGAGGGTTGAGCCTTTTATAGTGCGCCGATCCTAGATGGGAAGTGAAACCGTGAGCCATTTCGATATCGAAGCCCTTGAACGACAAGTGGATGAACTGATCCAGATCTGCAACCGTTTGCGTGAGGAGAATACTTGGCTGCGTGCCCGTCAGGTCACCTTGTCCGAGGAGCGCGCCCTACTCGTCGAAAATACGGAACTCGCCCGCAGCAAGGTCGAATCCATGATCTCCCGCCTCAAAACCATGGAGGACGATTTGTGAAACAAGAACAAGTCCCGGTCACGGTGCGCATTCTTGACAAGGAGTATCGCGTCGCCTGCAGCCCCCACGAAGAGGACGGGCTCATGGAGTCCGCGCGACTGGTGGACCGTCGTATGCGGGAGATGCGCCAGTCAGGTCGCATCGTCGGAGCCGACCGTATCGCCGTCATGGCTGCCCTCAATCTTGCCCACGAGCTGATCCAATTCCGTCAGCATCAGGCCGTTCCCGGGGCCAGCGCGGACGCGAGTAGGCTCCAGATCCTGCAACAGCGCCTGGCGGGTACCCTGGACACGCAAAGGGGGCTGGACCTGGAGTCAGAAAGCGTATAGCCTTGCAATTAGACATTCCCTGCGGTGTTCGAAGATGGCCTGGGTATTTTCTTGAGCCTATTCATTACCCTGGGGGCATGAACGTGGAGCCGTTGCGCATATCCGCTCCGAGCGGGAAGCCTGAAGCAAAACCGACTGTCCCCACTTGAACCTGCTGGTTCAAGAACGAAGGCCTTGGCGGCACAGGTGGGGAATGTCCCCCTACACCCTTCGATCATGAGCGCCCTTACGGACCTGCGGCAAGGGTTGCGAACCGAACGTCGTTGTCTTTCGGATACTAGCCAAAGGCATCACGCCCGAGAACTTGCCCGTATTCTTGGCAAACTCCCCCAGTTTCTTCGCGCCCAACAGCTAGGTGGCTACTGGGCCACCGATGGCGAGATTGACCCCGGCCCCTTGCTGAAATCCGCTCAGGCCCATCATAAGGCCTGTTTCCTACCTGTGCTCAGGCCCCACCCCAGGCGCAAGCTCTGGTTTGTCCGCCACGAAGCGGGTGACCCTGTGCGGGCCAACCGCTACGGTATCCCTGAGCCCGATCTGCGCAACCGCCGGATAAGTCCGCCCTGGGCCCTGGACCTGTTGCTCCTGCCCCTGGTCGGCTTTGACGCCGACTGCAACCGCCTCGGAATGGGCGGGGGCTACTATGACCAAACGCTCTCCTACCTGAAGACCCGCAACCACTGGCGCCGGCCCCTACTCGTGGGCCTGGCGCACGAATGTCAACGCGTCGAACGACTGGAGGCCCGGCCTTGGGACATCCGTCTGGACATGGTCGTGACGGAGCTTCGGATATACGCTTGGCGCTAGGCCGGATTCTCAGGTTCCGGTTGGCTTAGCCCCCTGGCTTCCGAACCCTGGCTTCCTGCCCACCGGCGAAGATACTGCAGGCGGGGTTGTCGGTCTCATCCCAGTAGCGATACCCCAAGCCATCCAGCCGCTGGAGGAGTTCCGGTCTGGCCGGCGGGGGAACCTGCAAGCCCATCAGCACACGGCCGTAGGCGGCGCCATGATTGCGGTAATGAAAGAGGCTGATGTTCCAGCGCCGCCCCAGCCCGGTCAGGAAACTCAGGAGGGCGCCGGGACGCTCGGGGAATTCGAAGCGCACCAGCATCTCGTCGGCGAGGCCTTGGGCATGGCCGCCTACCATGAAGCGGATATGGAGTTTCGCCGTCTCATTCTCCGTCATGTCAACCACTTCATAGCCCCTTTCCCCCAGGCGGGCAACGAGTTCCCCGCGCTCCTCATTACCCCGACCCAGTTCGACGCCCACGAAGACCTGGGCGCGCCGTCGGTCAGCATAGCGGTAATTGAATTCAGTGATCTGGCGTTTTCCCAAGACGCGGCAGAATTCCAGGAAGCTGCCGGGTCGTTCCGGGATCTCCACCGCCAGCAAGGCCTCCCGGTGCTCCCCGAGTTCGGCACGCTCAGCGACGTGGCGTAACCGGTCGAAATTGATATTAGCCCCGCTCTCGATGGCCACCAGATTCTGGCCTTGAATACCACCTGCCTGGACATGGCGCTTGAGCCCCGCCAGGGCCAGGGCCCCGGCCGGCTCGGCGATCCCCCGGGTATCGTCAAAAATATCCTTGATGGCGGCGCAAATCTCGTCCGTGCTCACCAGTACCACCTCGTCCACCCGTCCCCGAGCGACGCGGAAGGTCTCCTCCCCGATCAGCCGTACCGCCACGCCATCGGCGAAGAGCCCCACTTGGGGCAACTCCACCCGATGGCCGGCAGCCAGGGCGCTATGGAGGGTCGGGGCATCCTCCGGCTCCACCCCAATCACCTTGACCTCGGGTCGCACATACTTGATGTAGGCCGCTATCCCCGCAATCAGGCCCCCACCACCCACGGGTACATAGACAGCGTGCAGCGGCTGTGGGTGCTGACGCAACATCTCCATGGCGATGGTACCCTGTCCGGCAATGACGTCCGGGTCATCGAAAGGGTGGATGAAGGTCAGGTGCCGTTCGGCTGCCCAGGCCTGCGCCTGAGCGTAGGCCTCGTCGTAAGAATCACCATGCAGTACGGCCTTGGCGCCAAAGCCTCGCACGGCCTGGACCTTTATGGCAGGGGTGGTCCGGGGCATCAGGATGGTGGCCTGGATCCCTAGCCGCGACGCACCCAGGGCGACCCCCTGGGCATGATTGCCCGCGGAGGCGGTAATCACTCCACGATTCAGGCTCTCCTTGTCCAGATTGACCAGTTTGTTATAGGCGCCGCGCAGCTTGAAGGAAAAGACGGGCTGCAGATCCTCGCGTTTCAGCAGCACCTGGTTACCCAGGCGGCGTGACAGGCCCTCCGCCCGGGTCAGGGGTGTCTCTCGGGCCAGGTCATAGACGCGCGCCCGCAGGATCCGCTCGATATAGTGATCAGGCATGTCCCCACCCTACCCGCCAGCCGTCTGACTCGGGAGGCTTTGCTATGATGGCGGCGTTTTCAACAAGCGCACGAGGAGGTCATGATGACGCAAGATGAGATGAAACGCCTGGCCGCCGAGGCCGCCCTCGAATTTGTGGAGGGAGGCCTGGTCGGTGTCGGTACCGGGAGTACGGTCAACCACTTTATTGATTTCCTGGCCAAGGTCAAGGGCAGGATCGAGGGGGCCGTTTCGAGCTCGGAGGCCTCGACCCAACGTATGCAGGCGCAGGGAATCCGGGTTTTCGATCTCAACGAGGTCGGCGGTCTTTCCCTGTACGTGGATGGAGCCGACGAGGCCAACCATCACCTCGAATTGATCAAGGGCGGCGGTGGGGCCTTGACACGGGAAAAGATCGTCGCAGCCGCCAGCGACAAGTTCGTCTGCATCGCCGACGAAAGCAAACTGGTGGAGGTAATGGGCCGCTTCCCCTTACCCGTGGAGGTCATTCCCATGGCCCGGAGTTATGTGGCCCGGGAATTGGTCAAGCTCGGAGGTTCCCCGATCTGGCGCCAGGGCCTGGTGACCGACAATGGTAACCACATCCTGGACGTTTCAGGGCTGGCGATCCACCGGCCGCGGGAACTGGAGCAGGTCATCAATAACATCCCTGGTGTCGTCACCGTGGGCCTGTTCGCCCTGCGCGGAGCAGACGTTCTGATTCTGGGGACCGCGACCGGAGCGCGACAGTTGCAGCCGGTTTAACGCCGACACCCTCGGCACCATGAAAAACGGGGCCCGAAGGCCCCGTAATTTGATCTTAGGAGATCAGGCTCGACTTAGAAGCTGTGCATCATGCCGAGCTGGAAGCCCTGCCACTTGTTCTCGAAGGG
>CAZFZB010000082.1:0-12426 GCA_964523415.1 uncultured Chromatiaceae bacterium
TCTTCTGATCGCGAATACTTTCGACCGGAGCCCCGCCATCGGTGCGGGGTTTGCCTGCACACCCGACGACAAAGACACCAGTTAATAGCGAAATCAATACTTTGTTCATCAGTTACCTAAAAAGTCACGTAGGAAACCTCCGATCCCGCCACTGCTGGATTTCTTTTCCTCTTTGAGGGCGGAAGGCCCAGGCGAAGCGGCCTCCTCGGCAGAGGATGAGGGCGGTGGTGCAGCACCACAATCTGAGGTCTTGGTGGGCAAGGCGCTAGCATCGAAGGGTAGAGACATGGCACTTCCGCACCCCCTAGGGGCTCGGCGGCCATTATATCGATCGACGGAGACCATCTCGATACCATCTGGCGGAAAATCCGGGAGAGGCTGGGTGTCGATGTTGGCCATGATATCGCCCCAGATGCGCAGTGCCCCGGTTCCGCCGGTCAGTCCCGTAGGTTGATTATCATCGCGTCCGACCCAGGCCACGATGACCTTATCACCACTGAAGCCGGCAAACCAACTATCGCGCAACTCATTGGTAGTACCAGTCTTGCCAGCCACCTCCAGTTCCTTTGGCAACCGCGTCTTGAGCCAGGTCGCCGTACCTTGCTGGACCACCTGACGCATGGCCCAGGTGAGCAGATAGGCCGCTTGGGGACTGGAAGCCGGCTCCACTGCCAAGGGATAGCGGTTCAGGGGTTCGCCCTGAGTGTTGAGGACCTCCCGTATGGCCCGCAAGGGGGCACGGAAGCCGCCGGCAGCAATGGATTGGTACACCTGCGCCACCTCCACCGGGGAGAGGGAAATGGCGCCCAACAGCATGGCCGGAACCTTATCGACCTTGCGCTGCACCCCCAAGTCCTGAAACCGCTTGTAGACCCGATCCAGGCCCATCTCCAGGCCCAGATTCACCGTAGCCAGGTTATAGGACTTGGCCAAGGCCAGATAGAGGGGCACATTGCCATGGGTCTTGCCGTCATAATTTTTTGGCTCCCAATGCTTGCCATCGCCTATAGCCAGGCTGACACCGTTATCATTCAGAGGGGTAGCAATATTGAATTTCTGCGGGTTGTTCAATGCCTCTAGATATATCATGGGCTTGACCAGGGAACCAATAGGCCGAACCGCCTCCAGGGCGCGGTTGAAGCCAGCATAGTCCGCATCACGCCCACCCACCAGGGCCAGCACCTCACCCTGAGCCACGGAGACAACCACGGCCGCGCCCTCCAGGGTGCCGGGCTTGAACCGGCGCAGCTTATCAAGAACCGGTAAACCCTCACGGACGGCCTTCTCAACCTGACCCTGAATGGTGGGGGAGAGGGTGGTAAAGATGATCAGGCCCTCGGACCTCAGGTCCTCCTCGCGGTAATCGCGCTTCAATTGCCGACGTACCAGATCGGTAAAGGCGGGATAAACCCCCGCCGGCCGGCCGCCCTTGGCACCCACGCCCAAGGGTGCGGCCTTGGCGATCTCGGCCTGAGCCTGATCGATAATACCCTGGCTAACCATCACATCGATGACCAGGTTACGCCGTTCGGTGGCACGCTCGGGGTGACGACGGGGATCGTAGAAGGAAGGGCCCTTGATCAGGGCAATCAGAAGCGCCGTCTCGGGAACCCCCAATTCGCCCAATTCCCGATTGAAATAGAAGCGACTGGCAAGCCCGAAGCCGTGAATGGCGCGACTGCCGTCCTGACCCAGATAGATCTCATTGGAGTAGGCCTCCAGTATGTCCTCCTTGGAGTAACGCATTTCCAGGAGAATGGCCATCAGGGCCTCGTTGATCTTACGTTCCAGGCTGCGCTCATCAGAGAGATAAAAATTCTTGACCAATTGCTGGGTGAGGGTGCTACCACCCTCGACCACGGCCCCGGCCTGATAATTTTTGATGGCGGCACGGAGGATGGCCAATGGGTCGATGCCGATGTGGGAACCGAAGGAACGGTCCTCCACGGCCTTGAGGGTATCGATAAGCAGGGGTGGTAAATCCGAGGCCTGAACCAGCACGCGATCCTCGTTATGAATTGGATAGATGCTGTCAATCAGGACCGGATCGAGACGCACCAAATCAGGCTCCTCGCCGGCATCGCCAGCGTTGGCGATACTGGTGACATGACCGCCGGCGATCTGAAGGGCGATGAGAAGTTCTGGCTCGGCACCATCCCAGAACTGGAACCCCCGGGTATGGATCAGGAAGTGACCCTCGGAGCGCTGGTAGGTGCCCGGGCGGTTGGGTTGGGCGAGTTCACGGTAATCCAACCGCTTCAATTCCGCCACCAGTTCCTCAGGCGTCAAAGATGCACCGGCATACAGTTCCAGTGGGCGCGCGTACACCCGGGCCGGCAGGGCCCAGCGCTTACCCTCAAACTTTTCCCGGACCGTGGTGTCGAGTGGGATGGCATAGATGACAAGGGCTAAGGTGACCGCCAGCCCCACCACCAGGATGGTTCCTGCCAGGAAACGCAGTATCCTCATAATACGTCCAGGGCGCTTGCCAGACAGGGCTATGCCCTCGTCCTCCTCGTAGTCCCGTTCATCCTCGTCGCGATAAGGGGGGTTCATTAAGCTAACTCCTCGCGGCGAGCGGTCGCCAAAAACAGATCAATTAAGATGGATAGACATGTCGCGGCTGTACGGGCGAAATGACTCGCATGGTCCCATGGGGGGAGATCTGCGGCAACCTTCCTCATGACTTGATCCCCACTCCTCGATCGAGCAGACGCAGGCTGTAATAGGCCATGGCAAAGATGAAGCCCAGGATGATGGTGAAGGCCACTCCCAGGTCGATATCGCTTACACCCAGAAATCCATAGCGAAAGGCATTCACCATGTAGAGGACTGGATTGCCTTGGGAGATAAAACGCCAGAAGTCCGGCAGCAGGTCAATCGAGTAGAAGACACCACCCAAATAGGTCATGGGTGTGAGGACAAAGGTCGGAATGATGGAGATATCATCGAAACTGTTGGCATAAACCGCGTTGATGAAGCCACCAAGGGCGAAGAGAATCGCCGTCAAGGTAAACACTGCCAGGCTCGCCAGATAACTGTGGATTTGCAGATCGGTGAAGAATAGGGCGACCAGGGTTACCGCCACCCCCACGGTCAATCCCCGCGCCACCCCCCCGCAGACGTAGCCTCCCAGGATCACCCAGTTGGGGACTGGAGCCACGAGCAACTCTTCGACATAACGGGAAAACTTGCTGGAGTAGAAAGAGGAGACGACGTTAGCATAGGTGTTGGTGATAACCGACATGAGCACCAGACCGGGGACGATGAAATCCAGATAGGCGAAACCCTCCATGGGGCCGATGCGGTCACCGATCAGGCGGCCGAAGATGACAAAGTAGAGGGCCGTGGTGATGACCGAAGGCAGCAGGGTTTGCACCCAAATGCGTGAAAACCTGAGTATCTCCTTGCGCAAAATGGTACTGAAAGCGGTCCAGTATCGGCTCCACCTGCCCCGGCCCGGGGTGATGACACGGCTCGTACCCTGGCTCACGGTGCCCCCAAGCCTGGCTTTTCCAGTGCATCCAGAAACAGCCGCTCCAGCCGGTTCTGTTTATTGCGCAGACTAGCCACCTCGATCCCCCGGCGCGACAGGGCGCTAAAGAGGCTATTGACACTCTGTCCACGTGACAACTCCACCTCCAGGCTCATATCGTCTAATAGCAGGGAGGAGAAATCGGGCAATTGGGGGGCCTCTGTCAGGGGATGTTTGAGATTAAGGATTAAGGTTTCGGCCTCCAGCCGCCCCAGGAGCCGGGTCATGCCTTCACGCTCGGTGACACGCCCTCGGTTGATGATGACGATATGACGGCAAAGGCTCTCCGCCTCCTCCAGATAATGGGTAGTCAAAATGATGGTGGTGCCTTGGGCATTGAGTTCTCGCAGAAACCCCCACATGCTACGGCGAATCTCGATATCGACGCCGGCGGTAGGCTCGTCAAGAATCAACAGCCGGGGCCGATGGATCAGACCCCGGGCAATCATGAGGCGGCGCTTGAGCCCCCCTGACAGATGCCGCATCTCGGAATGGCGCCGGTCCCATAACTCCAACTTGCGTAGATAGAATTCCGCCCTTGCCAGCGCCTCCGGGCGGGAGATCCCATAATAACCCGCCTGATTGAGAAGCACCTCGACCACGGGCAAAAAGATATTGAAATTGAACTCTTGGGGCACCAGACCGAGGCAAGCCTTTACCGACTCTGGCTCACGGTCCAAGTCATGCCCAAAGACGCTGACCTCGCCCCCACTCTTGTTGACCAAGGAGGCGAGGATTCCGATCAAGGTCGACTTGCCGGCCCCATTAGGGCCTAGCAACGCAAAGAAATCGCCAACCTCGACGGTCAGATCTACCCCCTTTAGGGCCTCGAAGCCATTGCGGTATGTCTTATGGAGTTGGCGGACGACGAGGGCGGGCATCAATGAGGGCGAGGGGAAGGCTGGAAATTCGGTTAAACTAATGCCGCGATCTGGTTTTTTCAATTCAAATTCCGGGTTACCAGCCCTTGGCAACCGAAATACTCCTCTTTCTGTTGGCACTCACCGCGGGGATGGTTGACGCCATCGCGGGTGGTGGCGGACTTATCACCCTGCCGGCCCTGCTGTGGGCGGGCTTGGGACCCTTGGATGCCCTGGCAACCAATAAGGCCCAAGGGGTCTTTGGGACGGCCTCCGCCAGCGCCCATTTCTTGCGCCAGGGACTCGTCGATCTCCACTCAGCCGCACTAGCCTTCAGTTGCTCCTTCGTAGGTGCCGCTAGTGGCGTGATTTTCATCCGCCAGATTGGCGGCGCCCTCCCCCCCTGGTTGATACCCGGTCTTTTGATCGCCTTCAGTCTCTATTTCCTCTTTTCCCCCCGCGTCTCGGATCTCGACGCCCGTCAACGCCTTAGTCATGCCACCTTTTCCTTCCTGGTCGTCCTACCCATCGGCTTCTACGACGGCTTTTTTGGACCCGGAACCGGCAGCTTCTTCGCAATGGGCTATGTTGCCCTGCTGGGCTATAGTCTCAGCCGCGCCACCGCCCACACCAAACTCCTCAATTTCGCCAGCAACCTCGCCGCTCTCCTCTTCTTCCTACCAAGCGGCCACGTCCTTTGGCGCTATGGGCTCCTCATGGCCTGCGGCCAATTCATCGGCGCCTGGCTAGGCGCCCATCTCGTCCTGCGCCATGGTGCCCGTCTCATCCGCCCCATCCTGGTCGCCGCCTCCCTGGCCATTTCTCTTAAGCTACTGATCGATTCATCAAGCGCGAGGACTCTCACTGGACTTTAATACCAAAAAGCTGGTTGGCTCCGTCTGAATCCTGCTGAGAATGGAATCTCGTGGGGAGGGTATCTGGCTGTCACTGAGATCGTGCGGGAATCAAATTACCTCCACCCCCTCAACACGCTGAAAACCCCGTGGCAACAGGCGCCCCCGTTTGGCTCGCTCGCCTTGAAAAGCATCGAGGTCGGCGGCCTTGAGGGTAAAGCGCCGCTTGCCAGAGATGATGGTCAGCCCCCCGCCCTGATGAATCAAAGCCATATGACTGACCCGCTCCTGCTCCTCCCCCGGTTTGGCCCTTGGGAAGGCGATGAGCTTAATGCCCTTTCCCCGGGGCATCTCAGGTAACTCGGAGATAGGAATTACTAGTAGATGCCCATCCGAGCCGATCACCGCCAAGCGGTCGGAACCGCTGTTGTATACCAGCGGCGGGGGCAAGATCCGGGCCCCGGCGGGCAGGCTGAGAACCGCCTTGCCACCCTTAGGCTTGGCCTGGAGGTCGTCAAGGGTAGCGATAAAGCCATAACCAGCATCGCAAGCCAGCACCACCCGTTGGCTGCCCTCACCGCCCAGGACCGCGACGAAGCTGGCCCCGGGGGGTGGGGATAACCTCCCGGTGAGCGGCTCCCCCTGGCCGCGCGCCGAAGGCAGACTGTTGGCCGGCAGTGAATAGCTGCGGCCGGTGGAGTCGAATAGGACCAGCTGCTGATTTGATCTCAGTCGAGCGGCAGCGAGGAACGTATCCCCTGCCTTATAGGTGAGGCTGGCAGGGTCGATCTCATGACCCTTGGCGGCGCGCACCCAGCCCCTTTCAGACAGGATGACGGTGATGGGTTCGCTTGGGCTGACCTCGGTCTCGTCCAGGGCGGCAGCGCTGATCGCCACTTGCAGCGGCGAGCGGCGCTCATCGCCATATTTATCCGCATCCCGAGCCAACTCTTCCTGGATCAGGGTCGTAAGTGCTGCCCTATCTCCGAGGAGGCGCTCCAGTTGCCGCTGCTCCTCGGCCAGCTCCACCTGCTCGGCACGGATCTTCATTTCTTCCAGGCGAGCCAGCTGACGTAACCTGGTATTGAGCACATAATCAGCTTGGACCCCATCCAGACCAAACCTGGCCATGAGCACCGGCTTGGGTTCGTCCTCGCTGCGGATAATGCGGATCACCTCGTCGATGTTGAGAAAGGCGATCAGTAAGCCATTCAGGAGATGCAGACGGCGCAGTACCTCGTCAAGCCGATGCTGAAGACGGCGGGTAACGGTCTGCCGTCGAAAATCGAGCCAAGCCATGAGGATCTGCTTGAGATCAAGAACCTTGGGCCGTCCATCCAGGCCAATGAGGTTCATGTTGACCCGATAAGAACGTTCCAGGTCAGTGGTAGCGAAGAGATGGGACATGAGCCTTTCCACCGGAACTCGTCGATCCCTGGGTATCAACACCAGCCGAGTTGGCGCCTCGTGGTCCGATTCGTCGCGAAGATCCTCCAGCCAAGGCAGCCTTTTGTCGCGCATCTGGGCGGCGATCTGCTCCAGGACCCGGTTGCCAGACACCTGATAAGGCAGGGCCGTGATGACGATATCGCCCTGTTCCAACTCGTAGCAGGCACGGTGGCGCAGGCTGCCATTGCCGGTTTCATAGATTTTTTTGATTTCGGCGGCGGAGGTGATGAGGGTCGCAGCCGTCGGATAGTCAGGGCCGGGAATGAAGGCCATCAGATCGGAAATGCTCGCTCCCGGGTAATCGAGCAGGTGAATGCAGGCGCGGGCAACCTCACGCAGATTGTGGGGTGGGATGTCGGTAGCCATGCCCACAGCAATACCCGTCGTCCCGTTGAGGAGCAGATTGGGCAAACGGGCGGGGAGAAGTCTGGGTTCTTCTAGGGTGCCATCGAAGTTGGGTTGCCAGTCCACCGTACCCTGGCCAAGTTCGCCGAGCAGGACCTCCGCGTAGGGCGTCAGGCGTGCCTCGGTGTAGCGCATGGCGGCAAAAGACTTGGGCTCATCCGGCGAGCCCCAGTTGCCCTGACCGTCGATGAGCGGATAGCGATACGAGAAGGGCTGGGCCATGAGCACCATGGCCTCGTAGCAAGCGGTATCACCATGGGGATGGAATTTTCCCAATACATCGCCGACGGTACGGGCCGATTTCTTATGCTTGGAGGCGGCGGAAAGCCCCAACTCGGACATGGCGTAAAGGATGCGCCGCTGCACCGGTTTAAGGCCGTCCCCGAGATGCGGCAGGGCACGGTCGAGGATGACGTACATGGAATAATCCAGATACGCCTTCTCGCTGAAGAGGTGGAGGGGACGGCGCTCGATGCCTTCAGGGGTAAAGGCTGTTGATGTGTTGTCTGTCATAAAGTTGACTTCCTGGGATCGGGAATTCCATCCTTGCCTGGTTGATCGATGCTAGCCCTGGTGCCCTGGGTTCTTCCCCTGAGCTGATCCCCCTCACACCACCGCCAATTCATAAGGCCACCTCCGCCAAATCGCCCTTGTCCTGAAGCCAGGCGCGACGGTCGGCAGCGCGTTTCTTGGCGAGAAGCATGTCCATGAGTCGCTGACTCTCCCCGGGATCCTCGATAGTGAGTTGTATTAAGCGGCGGGTATCGGGGTGAAGGCTGGTTTCCCGTAATTGACTGGGATTCATCTCGCCCAGGCCCTTGAACCGTTGAACGCTGACCTTGCCCTTAAGTTTTTCCGCCTCGATGCGGTCAAGCAGTCCGCGCTTTTCATCTTCATCCAGGGCATAGAAGACCTGCTTGCCGATGTCGATGCGATAGAGAGGTGGCAAGGCAACATAGACATGGCCCTCGGCCACCAGGCGCGGGAAGTGGCGGAGAAACAGAGCGCACAGGAGGGTGGCGATGTGAGCGCCATCAGAGTCGGCATCGGCAAGGACACAAATCTTGCCAAACCGGAGCCTGGAGAGATCATCACTGCCGGGATCGACGCCAATGGCCACTGCGATATCATGAACCTCCTGGGATCCCAGCACCTCACTCGGATCGACCTCCCAAGTGTTAAGGATCTTACCGCGGAGGGGCAGGATAGCCTGGAACTCGCGGTCACGGGCCTGCTTGGCGGAGCCGCCAGCGGAATCGCCTTCCACGAGGAAGATCTCACCACGTTGGGGATCGCTGGCGGTGCAGTCGGCGAGTTTGCCAGGCAAGGCAGGACCCGTAGTGATCTTCTTGCGCACCACTTGGCGCCCGGCACGCAGACGTGCCTGGGCGGCACCGATGGCGAGTTGAGCGATTTGTTCACCCTCGGCGACATGTTGATTGAGCCAGAGACTGAAGGCATCCTTGACTACCCCAGAGACGAAGGCGGCGCACTCTCGTGAAGAGAGTCGTTCCTTGGTCTGACCGGAAAATTGGGGATCGAGAAGTTTGACCGAGAGAATGTAGGCGCAACGCGCCCAGACGTCCTCAGGGGCGAGCTTGACGCCCCGGGGCAGTAAGTTGCGGAACTCGCAGAAGTCGCGGACCGCCTCGGTGAGGCCAGTTCGCAGGCCATTGACATGGGTACCCCCCTGGATGGTGGGGATGAGATTGACGTAACTCTCGGCAAAGGGCTCGCCGCCCTCTGGGGTCCAGGCCAATGCCCAGGAGGTAGCCTCGGTTCGAGCCTCGAAGCGGCCGGTGAAGGACGTCGCTGGGATCAGGTTCCGGTTTGGGAGGGACTGGAGCAAATAGTCCTTGAGACCATCCACATAGTGCCAGGTGATCTCTTCGCCGCTGGTTTCGTCCCGGAATGTGACGGTCAGGCCGGGGCAAAGCACGGCCTTGGCTTGTAGCAGGTGTTTGAGGCGACGGGTGGAGAAACGGGGGCTATCGAAGTAGCTAGGGTCTGGCCAGAAACGCAGACGTGTTCCCGTGTCCTTGCGCGTAACCTTGCCAACTGGTTCCAGATCCGAGACCTTGTCACCACGAGCGAAGGCCATGTTGTATTCCTGGCCATCACGCCTGACCCAGACCTCCAGGTGCCGGGAGAGGGCATTGACAACGGAAACTCCAACGCCATGGAGACCGCCAGCGAAGCGATAGCTGTCATTGGTAAACTTGCCACCGGCGTGGAGCTTGGTGAGAATGACCTCGACACCAGGCAGGCCTTCACCGGGGTGAATGTCAACCGGCATGCCGCGCCCATCGTCACTGACCTCCAGGGAGCCATCGGCATAGAGGATCACCGAGATCGCCCTGGCATGGCCGGCCAGGGCCTCGTCGACACTGTTGTCGATGACCTCCTGGGCCAGGTGATTGGGGCGGCTGGTGTCGGTGTACATACCAGGGCGCTTGCGTACCGGGTCCAGACCACTGAGGACCTCGATGGCGGCGGCGTTGTAGGTGCTAGTCATACCGGATGCGCACTCCTCTGTGGGATTTGACCGCCAAAAGGCGTGAAAGGTAACCTAGCTGCCTTGGCGGATTCAAATGCGCATGGCGTTCGTGCTCCCAGGATCATGGAAGTCCGTTCCCTCCTCGCAACCCAAAGGCTGTAACCCACCCATGACCCCCGACACCCAAACTCCACTGGCTGGCTTCGAGCAGGCCCTGAACGATCTCGAGGCCTTGGTGGACAGCCTCGAAAAGGGGGAACTGAGCCTGGAGGCTTCACTTGAGGCCTTCGAGCGGGGCATCGGGCTGGCTCGCACCTGCCAAAGGACACTGGACCAGGCCGAGCAGCGTATTCTGATCCTTTCCACCAAATCGGTGGATGCCGAGCTGGAGCCCCTCGCCGACCATGTCTGATTCGCAGTTCAATCGCTTTCTGGACGTCTGTGGCCAGCGCATCGAGGCCGTCCTGGAGGCCTGGCTACCCCCGGAACAGGCACCCCCCGCCAGACTGCATCGAGCCATGCGCTATGCCGTCTTGGGTGGCGGCAAGCGTGTCCGCCCTACCCTTGTCTACGCCACGGCGGCGTCTGTTGGCCTGGAGCCGGAAAAGGTAAACGGTATCGCCTGCGCGGTGGAATTGATTCACGCTTATTCCTTGATCCACGATGACCTGCCTGCCATGGATGACGACGATTTGCGCCGGGGCCAGCCCACCTGTCACAAGGCCTTCGACGAGGCCACGGCCATTCTGGCCGGTGACGCCCTCATGTCGCAGGCCTTTCTGGTGTTGGCCCGGGACGGGACCCTGGTGGTGGATCCAGAGGTCCGTCTGGCCATGGTCGACCAACTCGCCTGGGCCTCGGGTTCCCGCGGCATGGCCGGCGGCCAAGCCATGGATCTGGAGGCCGAGGGTCAGGAGATGAACCTGATCAGCCTGGAAAACATTCATATTCACAAGACGGGCGCCCTTATACGGGCCAGCGTGAACATGGCCTGCCAGGCCGCACCGGACCTGGCGCAAAACCGGGCGGATCGGCTGGACCACTATGCCAAATGCCTGGGGCTGGCCTTCCAGATTCGGGACGACATCCTGGATATAGAGGCACCCTCCGCCGTCCTGGGCAAGACCCAGGGCAAGGACCAGGCTAAGGCTAAAGCCACTTACCCCGCCCTCATGGGCCTGGAGGCGGCACGCCAGGCTGCCACCGAACTCATTGACGAGGCCCTCGCCAGCCTGGAGCCCTTTGATGTCAAGGCCGATCCGCTGCGATGGATGGCCCAATACATCGTCAAACGAGACCGGTAGGGGAAGGACCTCATCCCGCCGACTGCCCGTCCCTCGACTTGGCTTTTGCCCATCCCGTCCCCAATTCCCTGACATAACCGGCCCCTTCAGCCCCCAATGAACCAGCGTCAAGGTAGTTTCCCCATGGATTCAGCGCTCAAGAAGTCATCCTGCACCCTTCCCATTGCTGATGTCCAGGCTAGCGCCGACAACCGTCAAATCGCCATCGACAAGGTGGGAATCAAGGACATACGCCATCCAGTTCGAGTGCGGGACCGCAGCGACGGTGAGCAGCATACCGTCGCCACCTTCAACATGTACGTTTATCTGCCCCACAATTTCAAGGGCACGCACATGTCGCGTTTCGTGCAGATCCTCAATAAGCACGAGAAGGAGATCGGGATCGAGTCCTTCAAGGAGATGCTCATGGAAATGGCCGAGCGGCTGGAGTCAGAAATGGGCCATATCGAGATGCGTTTCCCATACTTCGTTAACAAGAAGGCTCCCATTAGCGGTGTTCAGAGCCTGCTCGACTATGACGTCACCTTCATCGGCGAAATCAGCCGGGGTACACCGCGGATGTTCATCAAGGTGGTGGTGCCCGTCACCAGCCTCTGCCCTTGCTCCAAGGAAATCTCAGCCTACGGCGCTCACAACCAGCGATCCCATGTTACCGTCCAGGTTCGCACAAAGGGCTTTATCTGGTTGGAGGAAATCATTGATTTGGTGGAAAAGGAGGCCTCCTGCGAACTCTACGGTCTACTCAAGCGCCCGGACGAGAAGTACGTTACCGAGCGTGCCTACAACAACCCGAAATTCGTCGAAGACATGGTTCGTGATGTGGCCATGCGCCTAAACAATGACGATCGCATCGACGCCTATATTGTGGAGTCCGAGAACTTCGAATCCATTCACAATCATTCGGCTTATGCGTTGATCGAAAGGGACAAAGAGGCGGAACCCAACTGATCGGTCCTCGGGCTGAAGTATACTCAGTACAGAGAATCACTAAAGTCGAGGCCCGTTAAACCATGAGGATAACCGGCTATCTGGTCGCTGCCTTGCTAGGCATGGGGGGAGGTTGGCTGCTGTTCTCACCCTCTGAGGAAAAACCAACCCCTCCACCACCTTCGCCACCCCTTCCTGTCTCCCGCCCAGAACGACCTTGGACGCCACCTTCAACCCTGGGTCCTGCCTGGCCAGAGCCTATGGAGTCAAGATACCCTCCTATCACGCCCAATCCCATGGAATCCTATAAGTATCGGCCCTTGAACGAACGTGAGAAGCAGCGGATGCAAGCCGAGGTACCCTATCCAGGAGGGCAAGCCGGTTACCCAGCATCCATCAACCGTCCTTACTGGGCAAATCCTGGCTACGACTACCGGCAAACTGACCAGCGCTGAAGGTTGACCTTTCCCCACCCTTATAGCCAGCAGAACCGGCTTGGTTCCTCTTACCCCCTGGTATTCCCACTGCGCCCCCGAGGTCAGCCCGCCCCCTGCTTGGCCAAAGTCGCCTCGATCCACTGACGTAGGCGGTTTGA
>CAZFZB010000083.1:0-12212 GCA_964523415.1 uncultured Chromatiaceae bacterium
CGGTCCATGCCGAAGGCGAGGCCGCCGTGGGGCGGGCAGCCATACTTGAGGGCCCGCAGCAGGAAGCCAAAGCGGTCCTCGGCCTGTTCGTCGCTGATGGCCAGCAGCTTGAGGACCTGGCGCTGCACCTCCTCGCGGTGGATACGGATGGAACCACCGCCGATCTCGGTGCCATTGAGCACCATGTCGTAGGCCCGGGACAGGCAGGCCCCCGGGTCGCTCTCCAGGAGGCCGATCTGGTCCTCCTTGGGGGAGGTAAAGGGGTGGTGCAGGGCCGTCCAGCGGCCGGTGTGGGGCTCGCGCTCGAACATGGGGAAGTCCACCACCCACAGCGGGTGCCAACCCTCCGCCATCAGGCCCAGGTCCTGGCCCAGCTTGACGCGCAGGGCGCCGATGGCCTCGTTGACCACGTTGGCCTTGTCGGCGCCGAAGAAGATGAGGTCCCCGTCCAGGGCGCCGGTGCGCGCCATGATGCCAGCCACCGCCGCGTCCGGCAGGAACTTGAGGATGGGCGATTGCAGCCCCTCCCGCCCCTGGCCGGCCCAGTCGTTGACCTTGATATAGGCCAGGCCCTTGGCGCCATAAATGCCGACGAACTGGCTATAATCGTCGATGGCCTTGCGGCTCAGTTCGCCACCCCTGGGCAGGCGCAGGGCCACGACCCGGCCCTCGGGGTCCTTGGCCGGACCCGCGAAGACCTTGAAGTCCACCTCCGTCATGAGATCGGCGACATCGATCAACTCCAGGGGCACGCGCAGGTCGGGGCGGTCCGACCCAAAGCGGCGCATGGACTCGGCATAGGTCAGGCGGGGCAGGGGGTTGGGGAGTTCGGCCCCCAGGATCTCCTGGAAGAGCCGCCGGATCATCTCCTCCGTCAGGTCCATGAGTTCGTCCTCGTCCATGAAGGAGACCTCGATATCGAGCTGGGTGAACTCGGGCTGGCGGTCGGCGCGCAGGTCCTCGTCGCGGAAGCAGCGAGCGATCTGGTAGTAGCGATCCATCCCCGACATCATCAGCAACTGCTTGAAGAGCTGCGGCGACTGGGGCAGGGCGAAGAACTCGCCGGGATGGGTGCGGCTCGGCACCAGGTAGTCGCGGGCGCCCTCCGGGGTGGACTTGGTGAGGATGGGGGTTTCGATATCCAGGAAGCCATGGGCATCCAGGAAGTTACGCAGGTTCCGGGTGATGCGGCTACGCTGGCGCAGGCGTTCCTGCATCTCGGGGCGGCGCAGATCGATGTAGCGGTAGCGCAGGCGCAATTCCTCGGCGGCGTCGCGGCCATGATCGTCGAGCTGGATCGGCGGGGTCTCGGAGCTGTTGAGGATAGTCAGGGCGCGGGCCAGGACCTCGACCTCGCCGGTGGGCATGTCCTTGTTTTCGGTGCCCTCCGGGCGCGGGCGCACCCGCCCTTCGACGCGGAGGACAAACTCGCTGCGCGCTTGCTCGGCCAGGCGGAAAGTCTCGGGATTGTCCGGGTCGATCACCACCTGAATCAGACCGCTGCGGTCGCGCAGGTCGATGAAGATGACGCCGCCATGATCCCGACGACGGTGGACCCATCCGCTCAGGGAAACTTCCTGACCAACCTGTTCGCGGTTCAGATCTCCGCAATAATGACTGCGCATGCGCTTTGGCTCCGCTGTGAGTGCCCGCTGGGGTGCCGCCCGAGGCGGCCTGGGAAAAAGGATTGCAAGATACCGAGGGGGACTGGGGAGTGCAAGGGCGGCACCCTCCCGCGCATCAGCCAGCATTCCTGAATCTGTCTCGTCCCGGCATGATCCACGGATCGGGCGTAACAAGCTACACGCATTGCCCAGCCCTATGGGAGGTGCCAGGCACCGGTCCCTGTGCGCTACCCGGCTACTCGCTCTTCAGCCTGCGCGAGCCTTCAATGAGGGGGTGCCAGCCGAACACGAACGTGGCCATGAAGCCGTCCATGCGCAGATCCCCGGGAGCTCCATCGTTAACCGTCGACTTGTAGCCGACGGTCATATTCAGGTTCTCGTTGATGACATAGCCGAGTGTGAGCCCGAGACCGAGGTTGTCGAGCTTCTCTCCCTGCACGCCATCGATGGTCGCCTGGCCTCCGCTGTACCAGGCGGCGTCAAGCGAACCCCACAGGTGCTCGGTGAGGTCGCGCGTCAGGTGCGCGTCCAACTGGAACATTGGATCGGTCTCCAAAGTCTGCCCGATGTAGTCGGTGTTGTTGCCGAAGATCCAGGCAGCGGGCAGGAACTCCAGGGTCGTGCGCCGGCCCGGCACCCAGGGGCCAAGCTGCCAGGTGATGGGCAGACCGAAGCGCCCATACCAGCGGTTCTGGCCGATGTTCAGGGACTGGTCGTTGTTGTATTCGCCAATCGGCAGCGCCAGGTCGGCCAGCAGGTCCACGGAGAACCCTGGCTCGTAACGCACGGCGTCGGGAATGTTCTTCTGCGCCGGGGGACCGATAACGTTGATGTTAAATTCGAGCATCGGGTCGCCGAAGCCGCTGGCCGACTGGCTGAAGGTGTTGCCGGCTAAGCTGACGTCGCCCGAGATGCGCCCCATGGGCAACAGGATCGCCGCCATGGCCGAGCGATCGAACAATGCAAAGGTGCGCGCGTAACCCGCGATGGCCATGGTGGCATCGAAGTTCGCTCCCGGGGTCACGATGTGCGCCGGATCAAAGGGGTTGGTGTTGCCGCTGATCGATTCGAAGATGAGCGGCACCGCATTCGAGCCCGCCAGGGTATCCCAATAGAAGCGCGCCGGTGTTTGGGCGAGCGCGGGATTGAGCGCGGCGATGGCGAGCATCGCGACGGGAGCCAACCGCGACCAGCGGGCCTGTTGGATTCGACCTGCGTTTTTGTACATAGAGTTCTAACCTGCTTAACGGATGATTCAGTCTCGGATCGGCAACGCTCAAGGCTTGGGATCGGCCAGCATGTCCTGGGGTGGCACGAACTGTCGCTTATAGATCAAGGGCGGATAGCCGGGGTCGTCCGGGACGCGCGGCGGAAGCTGGTCGACCAGGGTCTCGAATGTGGAGCGGCTGGGCAGGATCACGTTGTTCGTCCGCACGTAGCGATCCCAGAGGGCGACCATCTGGCGCACCTTGTCCGGACGTTCCGCGGCGAGATCCTTGCGCTCGCCGGGGTCCGCCGCGAGGTTGAAAAGCTCCCAGCTCTCCTTGCCGAGGGGCTTGTATTGCCAGCGGAGCTTCCAGTCCCCTTGCCGTACTGCACGATTGCCAAAGAGCTCCCAGGCAAGGTAGTCCTGCTGATTGCGGGGCGACTCCGCCCGTCCCGCCAACACCGAATTCCAGGACTTACCCATGAGCGCTGGCAACTGACGCCCGTCGTGGCTAGTCGGATAGCTGGCACCGGCCATCTCGAGCAGCGTCGGCATGATGTCGGCCACATGCATGAGCCCCTGGTTGATGCTCCCCCTGGGTCGGTTCACGGCCGGACCGCTGACGATGAGCGCGTTGCGGATGCCGCCTTCCGCGACCCAGCCCTTGTACTGACTGAAGGGCGTCATTGAGACCTGCGCCCACATCGGGCCGTAGGCAACGTAGGAGCCCGGATCGCCCCAGGCGTGGGGATCGGTCTGCGACCAATGGATCGCCGCGAAGAGGAAGTCGCGTGTGCCCGGCTTGCCCGCGATCATCTTGAAGAGATCGGTCCCCTCGGCGCCGTTGTCGCCAAACACGATGAATAGGGTATTGTCGTACTCACCGATCTTCTTGAGGTGGTCGATGAGCCGGCCGATGTGGAAGTCCATGTTCTCCACCATGCCGGCGTAGAGCTCCATCTTCTTGCCGAGGGTGGCCCTGGCCGCCGGCGCGAGCGTGATGGGGTCAGGGACGAACCACATACGTTCGGCGAGCTGCGCGCCCGGAGGCTGAATGCCGAGCGTGATCTGGCGCCCCAGCCGCTCCTGCCGCACCGCGTCCCAGCCCTTGTCGTAAGCGCCGACATGGCGATCGCGCCATTCCCTGGGCAGATGATACGGATCGTGCGGCGCCTGGTGGGCGACATAGGCAAAGAAGGGCTTGCCGTCACCCTGGTTGGCGTCAATGAATTCGATCAGCTTGTCGGTGTAGGTCTTGGTGGCATAGTAATCCTTGGGTAACTTAGTGAGATAACGCCCGTCTTCGGTGAAGACCGAGTTGGGTGACGCCCCGGTGAAATTCGTCATGTCCCAGTAGCTGCCCGCCCCGTCGAGCAGCGAGAAGTCACGCTCGAAGCCGCGCGCGGCCGGAATCAGCTCCGGCGCCTTGCCCAGGTGCCACTTGCCGACCATGTAGGTGTGATAGCCGGCGTCCTTGAGGAGTTGGGGCAGGGTAAGTACCCGGTGGTTGAGGTAACCCTCGTAGCCGGGCACGCCACGCTGGTTGGGCGCGGTCCACTCGTCCATGTTGCCCAGGCCGTTCCGGTGGGTATCGACGCCGCTCAGCAGCATGGAGCGCGTGGGCGAGCAGCTCGCGTGGGTGTAGAAGTTGGTGAAGCGCACCCCTTCATTGGCCAGGGAGTCGAGGTTCGGCGTGCGGATCTCACCGCCGAAGGAGCCCATGTCGGAGAACCCCATGTCATCGCCGAGGATGATGATGATGTTCGGGCGGCGGGCCCTGTCAGCCGCGGAAGCCTCGGCGGGAGCGGCGAGGGCGGCCACCAGGCCGACGATCCAAAAGGCGCAGATCAGGTTTCCCACCTTCCCGACGGTGGCTCGGAGCGAGCGCGACAATACGTTCTTCATCAGTAACCCTCGTTTCATCACAATCCCACCTCGATTCCCCGCTCCTTCCCTACCTCAGGGAAGACCCGCCCCGGGCACCTCGACCTCGACCACCCGCAGGGTCGCACTCGGGCTGCGTGCGATCTCGGCCGGATCGTGGGAGTCCGACCCGCAGATGAAGAGGCTGCGGCGCTCCGGCCCGCCGAGCATCACCGCATAGCACTCTGTCTCAAGTTCGACCCGCTCGACGATCTCGCCGCCTTCGCGCACCCGCAGCACGCCGAACTTGCCTTCGGGGTTGGCGAGCCACACCGCGCCCTCGGCGTCGAGCGCGATGCCGTCCGGACTCACGTCCTCGGGCAACTGTGCATAGAGGCGCCGATTGGCGAGCGATCCGTCGGCCAGCACGTCGAATGCGGTCAGGCGGTGGCCCATGGTCTCGCCGACGATCAAGGTCTTGCCGTCGGGCGTGATCACCATACCATTCGGGAAGCTCAGGTCCTTGGCGACGACCCGGGCGCGGCCATCGGGATCGACGCAGGCGATCACGCAGGTGTCCACGGGTTTGTTCGCGGGATCGAAGAAGTTGTAGCCGATGTCCCCCACGTACAGCCGGTCGTGCGCATCGACGATGCCGTCGCTCAGGCAGAACACCGTGATGTCGGCGAGGTTGGCCACGGGTTGCAGCGACTTGCCATCCCAGCGGTGGATCTGCCGCTGCATCGCGTCGCCGACCAGCAGGCTGCCATCGAGCCGGAATCCGAAGGCGTTCGGGATGAATGGCAGATCCACCGCCGTCTCGATCCGGGCGTCGAGGTCAGCGGTCTTGATCCGCTTGTCGTGGATATCCAGGAACCACAGCTTGCCGTCGTGCCAGCGCGGGCTCTCGGTGAACTTCAAGGCGCGCGTCTTATCGATCAATATCGTGCCGGTATGCGTCTTCATGGGTCTTCCTGTGCCAGTCGCTGGTGAGTCCGGGTGGCCTGCTAGCGGCTCAGGCGCCGGCGCGGTTGATGAAGGCGAGGCGAACGTCGGTGATCGACCGGGTCACGTGGCCCTTGCCGCTGGTGTCGTCGCAGTAGATCAGCTCGCCGGGGCCCAGGCGCAGGGTCGTGCCGTCGCTGGTTTCCACCTCGCCTTCGCCGGCGAGCACGATGACGATGTAGGGCTGCGGGGCCTTGTGCGGCGGCACCTCGGTCCCGGCCGGGGCCGAAAAAATGGCGAGGGTGCTCACCGCCTCGGTCTCGGTCATCTGCCCCACCGGGTTCGGCGGCGGGCCGACACGGGCCTCGTGCTCCGGTACCTCACAGACGCCGATGTGCGTCTCACCCTGGTCGTCGGCGTAGATTCGCGGGAACTTCACACTCGGGTTTCCTCCTGAGGTTCCTAAGAATTTTTCTGCGCGGCGTCCGCCGACGCGGTGCCTACTGGCCGTGAAACTTCTGTAGCGCCGGCCGCAGCGGCCAGCGGCTAAGCAGCAGCCGGCCCGCCGGTTCGGCGAAACGGCAGCGCAAGCTGCCAAGCCGCTCGAAGCGGATCTCGATCTCGGCGCCCGGATCGAGGAAGTCGTCGTGATCAAGGCCGGTGCAATCCGGAATGGTGCCCATGCCCACGACCGTCCCGGGCTGGATGACCGAGATGAAGCCGAGCCAGGCGAAGACGTCCTCGGCCTTGTGATCGATCTCGGCCGTCGAGCCCTGGTAGCGAACCTGCCCGTCGACGCTGACGACGACCTGCAGCGCGTAGGGATCGCCGACCTCGTCCGCGGTGACCAGGTAGGGGCCGAGCTGGTTGCCCTTGTCCATGTCCTTCGTCAGGCAGAAGCCGCCGATGAACTCCTGCGCCTGCACGTCGCGCGCCGAGACGTCGTTGAAGATGCACCAGCCCGCCACGGGCTGCCGCGCGTTGCCGTAGACGACGGCCAGTTCGGGCTCGATGTCCAGACGCGACGTGTACAGCGGCCAGGGGATGGTCTGGCCATCGCCGACGATCGAGTTCATGTTGCACTTGTAGTAGGACAGGCGCTCGGGCACGCCGGGCGGCGGCGCGGCAGGCTTGCTCAGCACGGCCTTCGCGAAGGCCTGCAGGATCGGCGCGGTCTGCGGGTTGTCCTTCTCGTACTTCATCATGGTGTCCGCCGAGTTCTTCAGGTGCCGCGGCGTCAGCCCGAAGTCGAACAGCGCCACCACCTCGACCGGCTCGTGCAGGCGCACGTCCTGCAGCTTCGGCCGTTCGCCCTCGGGCCATGTACCCAGATGCGCCTCGCCCCAGGCCGCCAGTTCGCGCGCCGCCTGCTCGCTTTCGGGCAGCGCAGCCAGGTAGGCGCTGCTGTCGTTCAACTCTGGCCGCGACGTTCCGCGGCGCTGCTGCAGGGTCGAGAACGCGACCGCGCGGTCGCCGATGAGGGCGCCGAAGCGGGGCTTCGCGTCGCCCTGGGAAAAGCGGATCAGTTTCATTGGGGTGTGCCTCGTTGCCGTCGTCGTTCGCTTCAGAACTCGACTGCGATGCCCTTGGCCTTGGCCACGGCGAGCACTGCGTCGAAGACCTTGGCGTGGTCCCAGGGTTTGTCGGCGGCCTCGTGGCGCAACTCGCGGTAGGCCCGCTCGACGTTCATGAACAGCCGCGCCGGGGCCCGCCACTCGCCGTAAGGACCGAAGTCGATCTTCTTCGATGCCTCCAGGGTGCTCAGCCCCTGGCCGAAGCAGCGCCTGGACTCCTCGCGCACGTATTCGAGGTAGGCCTTCATCTCGATCGCCCCCTTGATCCCGCACACCGGCCCGTGTCCGGGAACAATGACGTCCGGTTCGAGCGAGATGATGAGGTCGAGGCCCTTGAGCCATTTCTCGTAAGTGCCGTTCCAGCCCATGGGCGTGCACTCGCGGAAGATCACGTCGCCGGCGAAGACGACCTTTTCCTTGGGCACGTGGATGATGGTGTCGCCGATCTGGTGGCACGGCCCGACATAGATGAGGTGAACCTCCGTGCCGTCGAGGTCCAGCACGTGCCGATCCTCGAACACGGTCGTCGGCAGTACCAGGCGAATGCCCTCGAAGTCATAGTCCTGCTTCAGTTGCTGGGCGACGGCCAATGCGCCCGGGTGCAGGGCCTTGAGCAGCAGACGCGTCAGTACGCGATTGGATGCCTTGAGGAGCTGCTGGGTCTCCTTCGGGTCGGCGACCTTGGGCATCAGCTCCCTGACCGTCCGGTGCGCGATGATCTCGGCACCCTCGAAGAGCTGATTCCCCCAAACGTGGTCGCCGTCCTCGTGCGTGTTAATCACGCGTTTGGGCATGCCTGGCCAGACCTTGCCGAACAGCTTGATCATCTGGCGCCCGTGGGGCAGGTCCGACTGGGTGTCGATGACCACGCCACCACCGAGGTTGATGAGTCCGGAATTCGCATCGCAGACGCGGTTCCTCTCGTTGAGGACCGCGAAGCAACTTTCGCTGACTTGCTGAAGTTTCATTGGGATGGATTGGGTCGTTAGGGTGCGCGGCTGGTACACTTTTGCCTGTCCCCCAGATGGGCTAGGCGCTCTAGCTCGATGATCTGAAGCAAAAATCAAATAGTATCCGGCCAGGCACCTGGGCCGTCTATCGGAATACCGCAAATCCAAAATTCGTGACCGCCCCCGTCATCAGCGACTCCCCCGCGGTCAGCGTGACCGAGATCAGCGATCCCGCGTCGGCCGACGCGGGGCTGGAGCTGATCGAGCTGGATGCGGTGCAGCTCGAATCCAAGCCGCTGCGGGCGCGGCGCGTGCTCGTGCGCTTAGGGTCCGCCAGCGTGCTCTTCCACGCCAGCAACCAGCGCCTGCGAACCAGTACCAGCGTGCACAAGGGTCTGCTCGGCTATGTCACCTTCGGCCCTCAGGCGCGGGGGACGGTGAACGGGGTGTTGGTCCGCACAGGCATGATGTTGGCCGCTGCGCCGGAATCCGAGGCCCGATTCGTGGTGGAGCCCGGCTGGGAGAGTATCACCTTCCTGCTCCCACCCGAGGAGATCGGCCTCCATCGGACGGCGCGCCAATGGGAGGGGGAGTTTCGTCTTCCGCAGGGGGTGGAGACGCTACAGGCCAGCGAAGCGATGGTTTGCGGACTCTTCGACTGGGGGAAGCGGCTGGTGGAGACCGCCGTAGAGCAGCCCGCCCTGTTCAATGAACGGGAGAGTGAGGGGGTTGCCGCCCGGGTCGAGTTGATCGAATCCCTGTTGGCGACGCTTCGCCAGGCCAGAGATCTCGTGCCCAGCCGCGGCGACCGGACCCGGCGGTCCCGCAGTCAGATCGTGCAGCGCGCCGAGGAGTACGCCCTGACGCGGACCGGCGCCCATCTCTGCGTCAGCGACCTGTGCCGGGTCGCCGGCGTGAGCGAGCGCACCCTGGAATATGCCTTCAAGGAGGTCATGGCTCTGACGCCGGTGGCCTATGTGACCCGGCTGCGGCTGCATCGGGTCCGCAAGGCCCTCCTGGCGGCGACGCCGGGATCGACCACCGTCTCGGCGCAGGCGCTCGCGTGGGGCTTCTGGCATTTCGGCGAGTTCTCGCGCGCCTACAAGGAGTGCTTCGGCGAGTTGCCTTCGGAGACATTGCGACGGAGGCACGAGCCGCCCAAGCTGTGGGAATAGGACGCCAACTACAAGACTCCTTGACGGCATTTCAGGCAAGGCAGCGGGACCCGGAACTGGCGTCGGGTTGGTTGCTCCTTCCGTGACCTGGACACCGTTGACTGGCAAGGGACATCAGTACTGAGGCTTATTGGAGTGCAAGCCCAAGTGTCCGCTTCCCGCGATCTTGCGGAGTTGCCGCCGGCGTGAGCCATGACGTGGTCTTCGACGAAGACACCAGCCGCCTCCGCCAAGGCCACGCCCCGGCGATCATGACCGCGTCGCGCCACCTCTGCATCAACCGCTTCGAGCCGGAACCCTCGTACCTGGGTCTCGCCAAGAAGCGCCGCAAGGCTGGCTGTAACGACGACTACCGCGCTAAGGTCTTGTTCGGGTGACCAGTTATGCGCGCTCGCCCTGATCTTGATGGGTGAGGTGGGACCTGTCAGGGCAGCAGGTGATAAACGGGGGTGTTGCCGTAGTTTTTCGCCAGTTGCTGGTAGCCCAGGTACTCGCAGGCATACCAGGGTGAGCAGGGCCTCCCCCGGGAGGCCTGTTCGGCGCAATGGGCGCCTTCCTCCGCGGTCAGCAAGGCGACGAACTGTTGTGAGGCATAGACATTGCCCGGCAGGGTAATCGGCTCGATGCGGGCCGTGCGGGAGACATGACTCCCATAGATGATGGGGCGTCCGGTCAGGGGGTGTTGGCCCGTATAGACGGGGCCGGCGTGGAGGCCGATGCGCAGGCTCAGGTAGTCCGGCAGGCCCTGGAGGCGCGGGTCGAGGCGGATGAAGCTGTCTTGGAGGGCGAAGGCATGGCGCAGGAGGGCGCGGGCGCTGGACATCACCACATAAAGGGCATCGCCCCAGCTCTCCACCAGATCGGGCGGGGAGCTGATTTCCTTCAACCGGTGCTGGACCTTGGTCAGGTAGCCCCAGAGCCCTGGTAATTCCTCCTCCCGGAGTTTGCTGAAGCCAACCAGATCGGCGAACAGCATGGTCTTGAGCACCCGTTGGGGTTCTCGCCGCAATCCGCTGGGGCGATCGGGGCCCGCGGGCGCCGGAGGGGCCTCGGCTAGCATCGCGGTGAGGGTGTGCGAGCGCACCGCGTCCAGATCGATCAGCCGCAGACGGGCTAGGTCCGGCCAGTGGTCCATGAAGTCCGCCGCGGTCCCGGCCCCCTGTTCTGCGGCGTAGTCCCAGACCAACAGCAGGTAGGGGGCCGCTCCCAATAGATCGGCACGCAGACGGGCGAGACCGTCGATGATCTGATTATTAAAGCGGAACAGCCAATCATGGCCGAGATAGCGCTCCTCGGTGGCATGGGTGACGCTGGCCACCAGTTTGAGGGCATGCCGGAAGCGCCGCTCCCAGCGGGCCCCCGCGGGGGCGACCCGTTCGCGGATGAAATCCTCCGTGGCGAAGGGCAGTACCAGGTTGACCTCCGCGTCCCGCTCCAGCATGGCCTCGACAAACAGCAACTCGGTCCCGGCGCTTGCCGAGCTGTAACCAATGTGGGCTCCCAGCTTGTCGAGGTGTTCCTGGATGGCGTGCTTGACCGCCTCCTCGCAGGCGGGCGGGAAAATGGGCGGAGAGGCCCCGGGGCGGTCGAGGGGATGTCCGCCGCCGATCAGAATGATGGGCGGGCGCATCAGTTCCAGCAGGGAGGCGGGGACGGGGAAATCCCCTTCCTGGAGGGCGAGGAGGCGATTACGGACCTCGACCACCCAGGCGTAATGCACCTGCCCGTCGCCCAACGCCTGCCGGAACTGGTCCTCGGCCAGGGCCGGCTCTTCCATCAGCAGGTAGCATTCGGCCTGATTGGCGAGGGTGAAAAATCGCTCCTTCGGGACGAGCCCATCCCGCGCGCCATCCGCGGTGGCGAGCACCTGGCGCGCCAGGGTCCGTGCCAGTTCCGTCTCGCCCAGCAACCAGGACAGGCGGGCCGCATGAACCCCGTTACTAGCCTGGCGATGGGCCTGGAAGGCCCGCAGATGGGCATGCCGACTCTTGCGCAGATCCTGCGGGCTGCCTTGGTGACGCCACAGTTCGGCATGTATCCGCGCACAGAGATCCAGGGTATCCGGGTCTTCCGTGGTCCCGGCCGGGGTCCTCTCACCCAGGTGCTTCAAGTGGGTGGCGAGTTCTAAAACCCAATCGAGGGCGGGCTCCTGTTGTGGGTCCGGGGCTTCCTTGAGAAGCGGCGGGAGATGCTGGCGCAGGGTATCGACGATCTGGTTCGCGATCGGCTCCAGAGCCTCCAGGGCGTCGGGCATTTCGCTCAGGATCTTGCGCGCCTCCAGAACGCCACCGCTGCGCATCAGGGCCAGGATCGCCAACAGACGCAGGCGCCGGCTGTCGGGGTAATCGCGACGCGCCTGTCCCGACCGGTCGTAGGCCAGAAAGCACTGACCTTCCTCGATCAGGCCCTCGATCCGATGAATCCAATCCGCTTCGCTCGGGGACGGGTCCATGCCGGGTGCGCTCAACGTCCCATAAAACCGAAGGGATCAAGAGTCCTGACGGGCTGGGACATCTGATTCACGTTGTAACCCATGCCCTGGGTGGTCTGGTTCAGAAGCTCGAAACGCCCGGCCATCTCGCCGACCCCGTTGGTAATGGTGGCGACATGCTGATCCATGGTGGCCAGGTTCTGATCCATGAAGAGGACATCCTGATTCATATTGGCCATGTCCTGGTTCATGAGTACCAGGTAATCCTTCATGGGCGGCAGGCTGCGCACCAGCTCGTTAATGCCGAGGACGGACTGGGTGATGGTCCCCATGTCCCGGTCCACGGCCGCGAAATGTTGCTGCATGCGGTCCATGGTGCCGGTCATATCGAGCATGGCCTGTGACAGATCCTTGATCAAATAAAGGTTGATGACCGCGAGGA
>CAZFZB010000084.1:0-12119 GCA_964523415.1 uncultured Chromatiaceae bacterium
CCCATGTCGCGGTGGGTCAGCTTGAACCAGGCGCGGGCGAAGGCGTCGGCGAAGGCCTGAGGATCCTGGTGGAAGCGGCGCGCGATTGGCTCATAGATGGGGTCGAATCGCAGTGACAGATCCGCCGTGGTCATCATCGGGGCATGTTTCTTGGAGGGATCATGGGCATCGGGGATCAGGTGCTCTTCGCGCACTTCCTTGGCCTGCCATTGCCAGGCACCCGCGGGGCTCTTTAACAGTTCCCATTCGTATCCGAAGAGCGTGTCGAAGTAGCCCATGTCCCAGGTAGTTGGATTCGGTTTCCAGGCTCCCTCGATGCCACTGGTGGTGGTGTCCGCCCCCTTGCCCGACCCGAGGCGGTTTATCCAGCCTAGACCCATCTCTTCGAGAGGGGCGGCTTCTGGCGCGGGACCGACCAGCTTGGGGTCCCCCGCGCCATGAGCCTTGCCGAATGTGTGGCCACCGGCGACCAACGCGACGGTTTCCTCGTCGTTCATCGCCATGCGGGCAAAGGTTTCGCGCACATCGCGGCCGGAGGCCACCGGGTCGGGGTTGCCATCCGGTCCTTCGGGGTTGACATAGATCAGGCCCATCTGCACGGCGGCCAATGGGTTTTCCAGTTCCCGGTCGCCGGAATAGCGGCTGTTGGGCTGGTCGCTGGTGGCCAGCCACTCGTGCTCGGCGCCCCAATAGATGTCCTCTTCGGGCTCCCAGATGTCCTCGCGGCCGCCCCCGAAGCCGAAGGTCTTGAAGCCCATGGATTCGAGTGCGCAGTTGCCAGCCAGGATCATGAGGTCGGCCCAGGAGAGCTTGTTGCCGTACTTCTTCTTGATGGGCCACAGCAGCCGCCGCGCCTTGTCGAGATTGCCGTTGTCGGGCCAGCTATTGACCGGCGCGAAGCGCTGATTACCGGTACCGGCGCCGCCGCGCCCGTCGGCGATGCGGTAGGTGCCCGCGCTATGCCAGGCCATGCGGATAAAGAGCCCGCCATAATGACCCCAGTCAGCCGGCCACCAGTCCTGGGAGTCGGTCATAAGGGCATAGAGATCCTGCTTCACCGCGGTCAGGTCGAGCTGGTTGAATGCCTGGGGGTAGTTGAACTGAGCACCGAGGGGATTTGACTGACTGGAGTGCTGGTGCAGGATCCTGAGGTTAAGTTTGTTAGGCCACCAGTCCGAGTTGGACCGAGCGCTGGCCTTGACGTGCGCGCCTTGTGTTCCAGTGAATGGGCATTTTGTTGAGTCGGACATGGCTTTCTCCTTTGGTAATACCCTTAGAGTGTAGTTAGGAGGGGATGTTTCTTAGCCGGTTGTATTCTTGGCATTGCTCTGGCGGTTTCTCCTGACTAAGGAGGGGGAGTTGTTGGTACCCGTCACTGGAAAGGGGGACCATCATGGCCAGGAAATGACGGGATGATTCATTGCACCAGAGGGAGAAGATCGTTGCCAATCGTTATTAACGACAATAGCAATCGATCCAGCCTATGGGAGAACCCTTATGCTCAGGCTCTGGCCCCTGCTTCTGGGTTGAATGCCACGGCAAGCTGGGCGCTAACGGTGTAGTGGTTAGTGGCGGGCCGGCCAGCACTGTCGGCGGACTCATCCCAGTCCGGGCCATAACCTCATCGAGTGCCGGGCGGTGTGCCGGTTGCAGCCGGGCCTGGGAGGCAGGAAATTGCGCCCAGGTTCGGAATCAGGCAGTGGGGGTGGTTAACCCTGCCACCGATAAATCTGCAGTGGTGGGGCCCCACACTGGTTACAGCCGCTGCACTTGGGAAGTGGCCGGCTGGTCACCTTTCCCTTGCGTTGCCATACCTCCAGCATATCCCTGACCATTTCCCGGTCCGCGGCAAAGTGAGTGGCAATCTCCCCGAGGCTGGCCTCGTGGCGATCAAGGAGGAAATGTTTTAGTTCGATGAGGCCCATGGTGCACTCGCTATTGAAGCCGGTTGATCAGGAAGGGCCTGGTCGGGCATGGCTGGGGTTGCATACTGTTACCCGTCCAAGTCAGCCAAGGGGTTGAGGTTACCTGGTCGGCACCCAGCTACTGTCTGAGCCCTGTTAACCATGGCGGACTGCCGTCTCGCGGGAACAAGGGCCATGGAACAGGTCCACTTGGGGTTCTTCTTCATCCAGCCCAGGATTGGCAGGCGGTTGCGGCTAGCCAACATCGGAACCTGGTGGGAATGGCCTGCTGGCTCGGTAAGTCTCAACAACATGATCTTCCATGGGATGGCGATGGCCTTGATTGTGCTCGGTGTCGGTCATGGGTGCTTCAAGGTTGTAACTCAGTAGTGGACAGAAGGGAGTTCAGGCGGCCTCGACCATCGGCAAGGGAATCGTGCCAAGGGGTTTGCCCCCATGTTTCATCACGAGGAGGGCTATCCCAAAGGTCAGGGCGATGCCCAGGATCCAGGCCAGAGACTGGATTGGGTGGAGCGCAAAGGTGGCAATTTGGAAATAGAGGGTGGCGATGCCGTAGCCCATGCCGGTGGACCACAAGGCAATGAAGCCGGCCCAGCTCAGACTGGACTCGCGGTACACGGCGCCCAGCACGGCGACGCATGGGAAGTAGAGCAGGATCAGGAGCAGGTAGGCAAAGGCCCCGGCGGTACCCGCAAAGAGCTCAGCCATGGTCCCGAAGGTCCGGGCGTCTACGGCTTGGGTCGCGGCGGCGGCCTGTGCATCACTGATGTCGCCGATGTTCAGGCCCAAGGGATCCAGGGCAGAGTCGGCAATGCTGGCGAGATTCACAGGTATGGTGGCGAATGCCCCCCGCACTGCCTCCAGGAGATCGAACCCGGCAGGCCCCGCCGCCGAGGGTTCGGTAGCCGCTGTGTCCGCAGGTTCGGCCGAGGGTGTCATCGTGGGGCCTTCATACTGGGAGTAGAGGGTATTCAAGGTACCCACTACCGCCTCCTTGGCCAGGATACCGGTGAAGACGCCTACTGCGGCGGGCCAGTTGTCCTGGGTCAGGCCGATCGGGGCGAAGACCGGAACTAAGACCTTGCCGACAGCGGCGAGCGCCGACTGGTCATCCCTTTGGTGGCCGAAGGAGCCATCAGTACCCAGGCTGTTCAGCAGGTTAAGGGTCAACACCATGGGAACAATGATCCTGCCCGCCTTCAGGATGAAACCCTTGAGGCGTTCCCAGGTGTGCAGGAGCAAACCCTTGAGGGTTGGCAGGTGGTAGGCCGGCAGTTCCATGACGAAGTGGGAGCCGGCACCCGGGAGCAGGGTACCTCGCAGGGCAATAGCGGTGAGCATGGCGACCATCACACCAATGAGATAGAGGAGGAATACCATGTTTTGCCCGCCGATCGGGAAAAAGGCGGCGGCGAAGAGGGCATAGACCGGTAGCCGGGCACCGCAGGACATGAAGGGGGTCATGGCCATGGTCATGAGGCGGTCACGGGGGTTCTCCAGGGTGCGGGTAGCCATCACCGCCGGGACATTGCAGCCAAAGCCGACGATGAGAGGTACGAAGGACTTGCCCGGGAGTCCCATGGCGCGCATCAGCCGATCGACGACAAAGGCAGCGCGGGCCATGTAACCCGAATCCTCGAGAAAGGATAGAAAAAGAAAAAGACAACCGATCACCGGGATAAAGGTGGCCACTGTCTTGATACCGCCCCCGGCGCCATCGGCGATCAGCACCCTGAGTCCGTCGGGGCTGCCCAGGCTGGTCAGCGCCTGGCCTAGCCCCTCCACCAGAATGGCGCCGAAGAGTTGATCGAAAAAGTCGATGAAGGCCCCGCCCAGGTTGATGGTGAAGAGGAACATGAGGTACATGACCCCGAAAAAAATCGGCAGTCCCAGGACCCGGTTGAGGACTATTCGGTCCAGGGCCAGGCTAAAAACCTGACCGCCCCCTTCCTGAGCTCTGACGACCTGGCTGGAGACCTGGCCAATGAAGCGGTAGCGGGTATCGGCGCCAAGGATGTCCATCTCCTCGCCCAATTCGGCCTCGATCTGATGACGCAGGGCAACGGCCTGGACAAGGCTGCGGGGAGATGCGAGCTGCTGGGCGGTCGTATCCCCCTCCAAGAGCTTGAGGGCTATCCATAGGGGTTGAGGGGCATCGGCGGGGAGGGGGCCCAAACCTTTGGCAAGTTGCGTGATCGCCTCCGCGATTGGCGCCGGGTAGTTAACCCGCGCCGAGGGAGGCTCATGTCGTCTAGTCGCCAGCAGGGCCTTCAGGTCTTCCACCCCCTTGCCGGTGCTGGCGCTCATGGGCACCACCGGGCAGTCGAGTAGACGTGACAGCTCCTGGGAATGGATTAGCTGTCCCTTCTTGTTGGCAGCGTCCACCATGTTGAGGGCAATGACCAGGGGTCGTCCCAGTTCCAGCAACTGAGTGGTGAGGTAAAGATTTCGCTCCAGATTGCTGGCATCGAGGATGTTGACGATGAGGTCCGCCTCGCCGGAGAGGACATAGTCGTGTGTCACCTGTTGATCCAGGGTAGTGGCGCCAGGTATGGCATCCATGGCGTAGACACCTGGCAGGTCCACCACCTCCACCTCCTGACCATGAAAGCGGTAATGGCCCGACTTCCGTTCAACCGTGACCCCGGGCCAGTTACCTACCGTCTGCCTTGCCCCGGTGAGGGCATTAAAGAGGGTGGTTTTACCGCAATTGGGGTTACCCACCAAGGCAATGGTCATAGGGGTATAAGGCATGCTCAAACTCCGGCAAGAGGGAGGGGACGGGTATCGATCCCCCATAGGTTGTGACCAACCCGGGGGATCCTTGGCCTTAGGGTCGCTTTACCTGAAGGACCTCCGCCTCATCCTTGCGCAGGGAGAGGCTATAGCCACGCACCTGAACCTCAATTGGGTCGCCCAGAGGTGCCAGGCGGGTGACGATGACCTCCGTGCCAGGCGTCAGACCCATGGTCAGCAGGCGGTGTCGATAGCCGGGGCAGCCGGTGACGTAGCCGCTAACCCGGGCGCTTTCACCCACCTTAAGTGTTTTTAACGTCGTGAGCATTGACCTTAATCCCTCGGTTATCGAAGATCTGGCGCAATCGTGCCTAGCTGTTATTTGCAAATAATAGCCATTCTCATTTGCAGGTGCAACCCTTTCACGTCTTTTCCCGCGCTGCTTATCCCCAGAGACCCTGTGAGGGCAGGGATCAGGGATCGCACGAGGCTTGCTTACCAGTTGGGTAAAATGAGAAGCTATTTCATTTACCAGTTACGATCCAGACGGTCATCGCACCTGGGCCTAACGACCTAAGCCCGGGCGCGTTTGGGTGGGATCCGCGTATTCCGAAGATGGGGTGGGTAAGGCCTTGGATGAGAGTCAGATTAAGCAAGCGGGGTTGAAAGTCACCCTGCCTCGGATGAAGATTCTGGAGATCCTGGAGTCGAGCGACGTAGATCAAGGCACCCGGCACCTGCGGGCCGAGGACGTCTACCGCATCCTGCTGTCCCGGGGCGAGGTTGTGGGTTTGGCCACGGTCTATCGGGTCCTTACCCAGTTCGAGGCCGCTGGCCTGGTTTCCCGCCAAAACTTTGAGGGTGGTCAAGCCTTCTTCGAACTGGATCGCGGTGCTCATCACGATCACCTGGTGTGCATCCGCTGTGGACAGGTGGTGGAGTTCCTGGATGAGGCCATCGAGGAGCGACAGCGTGCCATTGCGGCGGAGCATGGCTTCACTTTGGAGGCCCACACCCTCAATATCCAAGGCCTTTGCCCGAACTGCCAGGCTGGGCACTGAGGGTATTCAGGAAGGCTACACCCTAGTCAAGTGCCCCATCAGGACCTCCCCCGACCCACCCATGAGCCTGTCTATCCCAACCTTTCCCCTGCACGGGCCATCCCTGCGTGGTGCCCGCGTGCCTCGCGTGGCGATCCTCGGCCGGAGCGGCAGTGGTAAGCTCAGCATCTTCCGCGCCGCTGCCAGTACCAGCATTCGCCATGAACGCCTTGCGGGTATCGGACCTGCCTATGAAGAGTGCCTGGTCGAGGTGGGTCTCGACCATATCTCTCTGGTTGCCTTGCCCGCTATCGAGGGTTGTCACGATCCGGATCAGGATGCGCGGGTAACCTTGAAGTATCTCCTGTGGGGGGATCGCTGGCCGGCCATCGCCCAACACGAAAGCCATCGGCCGGAGACTGTCTTTGCCGCCCCCGACCTGCTGCTGATGGTGCTGGATGCCACGGCGTTGGAGCGTGATCTCGAACTCGCGTTGGAATTCCTCCCCCTGGGGCGGCCCATGGTCTTTGCCCTCAACCGCATGGACGAGGCGCGCGCCAAGCGCCGATTCATTAACGTCAGTGCCTTGGCCGCCAAACTGGGAGGACCCGTGGTACCGACCGTGGCCCACATGGGATTGGGTCTGGCCGAACTCTTTACCACCCTAGTGCGTGTGGCGCGGGAGACCAGAAACATCCCGTCGGAATCAGGCGTCCATACACCCAGCGATCATATCGTCGCCCAATGGGGAGCGATCGCCGATCTTGCGCGCGAGCCGGAGGTGGCGGCGGCCTTCACCGTTCCAGAGACCTGGTTGACCCTGCAACTTGCGGAAGGCGATGACTATTTTTCACGCGAATTAGAGGCCCACTTTCCCGAGGCCTATGCCCTGTTGCTCGCCGCCCGCGCCAGGGCCGATGGGGCCTTGCCCCGCCCCTTGAGTGAGGAGATCCATGCCGACCGGCATCATCGTGCCGCCTTGCTCTACGAGGCAGTGACCCGCCCCGGTCAGGAAGAAGCCACACCGCGTTGGCAACGTTGGGCGGACGATCTTTTTTTGCATCCGCGTTGGGGCTTCGTCGGCACCCTGGTGATTTTTGCGTTGGTGCTGTTTTTTGTGTTCGAGGTAAGCGCCTTCCTAGACGGTCTCACGGTTGCGCGCTTGATCGCCTGGGCCGAGCCCTGGCAACCCACCGATCTCATAGGGGTCCTCTTGCGTGCTGTACTGGATGGCATCATTGGCCTGGCAGGCATCGCCATCCCTTACATGATCCCCCTGGTGATGCTGCTGGTAGTACTGGAGGAGTCCGGGATCATGCACCGCGTCGCCTTCGTCGTCGATCGCGGCTTCCATCGGATGGGGTTGCATGGTGGCGTCGCCCTGCCATTTCTCATGGGCTTGGGCTGCAATGTACCGGCCTTGGCCGCCACCGCCGCCGTTACCCGTGGCCGAGATCGCACAGTGGCCTCGCTGTTGATTACCTTTCTGCCTTGTTCGGCGCGGTCCGCCATCTTACTGGCGGTGGGCGGCAAGTACCTCGGCGGCCTCTGGGTATTCACCCTCTTCATGCTCATCCCAATTGTCGTCAGCCTGGTAGGAAAACTCCTCAATCGCCGATATCCTGAGACCACCCCTGGCATTATCCAGGAGATTCCCCCCTACGCCCTGCCGACATGGCGCCAGGTATTGGCCAGTACCTGGGCCCGCAGCCGTGACATTGTCACCATCGTCCTCCCGCTGCTGATGGTAGGTAGCATGGTGCTGGCACTGCTCGATCGCTATGGGGCCGATGCCTGGATTAATCTGGCGCTGACACCCATTACGAACTGGTGTTTGGGTTTGCCGGTTGCCTTGGGGGTCCCAATTCTTTTTGGCGTACTGCGCAAGGAATTGTCCCTTCTGATGGTGTTTCAGGCCCTGGGTACCCAGGAGTTATCCAATGTGCTTGACACGACCCAGATCGTTACCTTCCTGGTCTTCCTCATCTTCTATGTACCTTGCGTGTCCACCTTCGCCATGATGTTGAAGCTTCTTGGTCGGCGCGATGCCTATTACTCCGTCGCACTCTCCATTGGTGTAGCCCTGGCCGTGGCGGTGGCAGTACGCGGGCCGCTGGAGTTGTGGCAGCGGCTTATTTAGCGGCCATCCTCTCGCAATGGCTCTGGTAGAAAGGTACCTGCGGCCTACCTCAATGGTCCTGGAGTCTGGCGCGCAACCGTTGGCCGCTCTGGGACTAGGTTAGGGCGGCAGGCAGTCCGCCCAGTCCCTGGCGCAACATGGCGCGGCGCAGGTAGGCGATCTGGGTTTGGAGGGACAGGCCTTTGGGACAGACGTCATGGCAGCCGAGCAGGCTCATGCACCCAAAGACACCCTCATCATTGCCGATCACCCCATAGTAGTCTGCCTCCTCACGCCGATCGCGAGGGTCAAGCCGGAAACGGGCGATCTTGTTGAGGCCGGCGGCGCCGATGAAGTCCTGGCGCATCTGGGCCGTACCGCAGGCAGTGATGCAGCAGCCGCATTCGATACAACGGTCGAGTTCGTAAATCTGCTCGGCCAGTTCAGGTTCCATGGGGGCCTCGATGCGGTCGATGTCGGGCTCCTCGTCGAGGTGTACCCAGGTCTCCAGCCGCTCGCTCAAGGCCCGCATCCACTTGCCGGTGTTCACCGAGAGATCGGCGATCAGTTCGAACGTGGGCAAAGGTAGAAGTGTAATTTCTTCAGGCAGGTGCTCGGTGAGGGTGCGGCAGGCGAGCCCGGGGCGCCCGTTGATGAGCATGCCGCAGCTTCCGCATACGCCGGCCCGGCAGACGAAGTCGAAGGCCAGGCGCGGATCTTGCTCCTCGCGGATCAGGTTCAGCGCGATGAACAGCGTCATGCCTGGCGACTCTTCGAGCTGATAATCCACCATGCGGGGCCGGCTGGTGGGGTCCGCGGTCGTGTGACGGAAGATGTGGAAGCTTAGGGTCCGGCTCATGGTTGTGGGTTGCTTAGTCGCTCGTTGTTACAGCGGTAGCGCTCGGGTAGCAAGTGCCGGAAGGGCAGAAGACGCTCCTGAGCCGCGTAGCGGTCGGGGGTCTCGGCCTGGACCTGGTCGACCCACGCCTGGCGCTCGCTGGTGTCCGGGTGGTCCAGGATGTTGCGGGCGCCGTAACCTCGGAAGCCCGGTGGCAGTTCCATGGTCTTCACATCCAGGGGCTCGTAGTCGAGGGTGGGTAGGGTATCGTTCTCTTTCTCCCAGCGGTAAAGGGTGCGGATGAGCCAGTCACGATCATTGCGCTCGGGATGGTCCTCGCGGAAGTGAGCGCCACGGCTCTCGGTGCGCTGCAAGGCCCCGAGGGCGACGCCGATGGCGATTTTGAGCATCCGCGGCACCCGGTAGGCGAGTACCAACTCCGGATTGGCGGCCGGATGCTGGCAGCAGACCCCTACCTCACGGCTGCGCCGCAGCAGGTCCTGGAGTTCGTCCACGGCCTGCCCCAGGTCGGTTCCGTTTCGGAACAGGCCGACCTTCTCCATCATGATCTGCTCCATGCGCCTACGCAGGGTCACCGGGTGTTCTTTGCCCTTGTGGGCGAGTAGACGATTGAGCTTGGCCTGCTCCTTGGCGAGAAATTCCACCACCAAGGCGGTGGAGACCCCGAGCTGACCCTCGGGCCGGGCGCAGAAGTCCGAGACCTGCTCGGCGGTCAACATGCCGGCGACGACCGTTTCGGCCACCGAGTTGCCCCCCAGGCGGTTGAAGCCATGGAGGTCCCAGCAGGCGACCTCGCCACAGGCGAACAGGCCCTTGAGCCAGGGGCTCATGCCCCGGTGGTCGGTACGAATACCGCCCATGGAGTAGTGCTGGGTGGGCCGCACCGGGATGAGGTTCTGGGCCGGGTCGATCCCGAGGAAGTACTGGCAGATATCCTTTACCTCACGTAAGTGCTTCTCGATATGGGTGCGTCCGAGTACCTTGATGTCCAGCCACAGGTAGTCGCCGAAACGCCCCTTAACCCCCTTGCCCTTACGGATGTGTTCGGCCATGCGGCGGGAGACCACGTCGCGGGAGGCCAATTCCTTCCTTTCCGGCTCGTAGTCGGGCATGAATCGGTGGCCGTCCACGTCGCGTAGCAGGCCGCCGTCGCCGCGGCAGCCCTCGGTGACTAGGATGCCCGCGGGAACGATGGCGGTGGGGTGGAACTGCACCGCCTCCAGGTTTGCGAGCCGGGCGATGCCAGTCTCAAGGGCAATGGCCTGTCCGATCCCCTCGTTGATGATGGCGTTGGTGGAGATCCCATAGATGCGGCCGTAGCCGCCGGTGGCCATGACGGTGGCGCGGCCGACGTAGGCAAGGAGCTCGCCAGTGATGAGGTCGCGCACCACGGCACCGTGGCACCGTTCCCCGTCGTGGATGAGGGCCATGGCCTCCTTGCGCTCGTGTACCGGGATGGCCTCGGCGATGGCCCGGTCCCCCAGGGCGTAGAGCATAGCGTGGCCGGTGCCATCGGAGGTGTAGCAGGTGCGCCACTTCTTGGTGCCGCCAAAGTCTCGGGCGGTGATGAGGCCATGGGCGATGTCGGGGGCGACCAGGGTCACCGGCTCCCCGCCGATGACGGCCTGGTGGGGGCCCTTGCGAACGCGGCTCCAGGGGACGCCCCAAGCGGCCAGTTCCCGCACCGCCTTGGGGCCATATGGGTGAAGATGCGCGCAACCTGCTGGTCGCAGCCCCAGTCGCTGCCGCGGACCGTATCTGCGAAGTGCACATCCTCGTTGTCGCCCTCGCCCTTGACGCAGTTGGCCAGACTTGCCTGCATGCCACCTTGGGCGGCCACCGAGTGGGAGCGCTTGGCGGGGACCAGGGATAGGATCAGGGTATCGAGTCCGCGGCGGCGCACGCCTATCGCGGTGCGCAGCCCGGCCAGGCCGCCCCCTATGACCAGGACGTCGGTGTAGATCAGCTTCATTGGTGTGCCGGCCCTGGCAGGAAGGTGGGGACGTAGTGCTCCCCGACGTGAGAGGCATGTGCCTTTCCGATGCGCGCGAAGGTACTCAGCGAGGCGAGCCCGACGACGATGAAGAAGAGGATCATCACCCACATGGCACGGCGCAGGATGGTGCGGGTACGTTGGGGGTTGCCGAAGGTGGGCCAGCCCCACTTAAGCGCCAACCGGTAGAGGCCGACCAGGCCGTGGATCTCCACACAGGGAAGCAGCAGTAGGAGGAGCGGCCAGGTCCGCCCACTCCAGACCTGGTCAGCGGAGCCATAGGGGTCGATCGCCTCGGGCACGTCGATCATGGCGTAGAGGTGCCCGGACGTGAGGAAAAACATGGCGAATCCGGTACCGACCTGCACCAGCCACAGAGTTGTGTCCTGGTGGCGGAAACCCCGCGTGTGGGTCCACAAGGCGCGGTACTGGCGCAAGTTGGCGGGGAATTTGCGCATGGCCAGACCAGTGTGGAGCAGGATGATGAGCAGGATCGCTACAGAAAAGAGGCTGACCAGCATCGGCAGGGGCCTGCCAAGAAAGAAGTAGCCCTCGAAAAAACGGGCGATGGTCCAAAAGGCGTCCTTACCCCAGAGGATGGTGGAAACGAAGGCCATGTGCAGCCACATGAAGAGTGCCAGGAAGAGCCCGGAGGCGCTCTGGGCGAGATCCAGGCGGGCAGGGCTGAGGGAGACCGAAGTTTGATTTGCGGGTTTCATCGCATGCACAACCAGGAGGGAGAAGGGAACCAGGACTGGCGGCACCGAGAGGGTGAAGACCTGGGAAAAGCCATGGGATTACAACAGGTGCCGTTAGTTATTCGATCCAGTCGATGAGATGATGAAGGAGGGGCCCGGCCTCGCTGGCGGGAATGACCCGACCCGCGACGCATTGGCCGGCGCCTTGCACGGAACTGGGGTCACCGCTGAGGAGGGGATGCCAGTCAGGGAGGGACTGTCCTTCGCGCAAGCGTCGATAGGCACAGGTGGTGGGGAGCCAGTAAGGATTAGCGAGGGTGGCGGGTGTGAGTTCGATGCAGTCATGTACCAGGCGGGAACGATGCCTGTAGTCGCCGCATGTGCCCCTGGCGGTGTCGAGCAACTTGCAGGCGACGTTGGTGTAGAAGATGCGCCCTGTGTCTTCCTCCTCCAGTTTCTCTAGGCAGCACTTGCCACAGCGATCACAGAGGGCCTCCCACTGGTCGCTACTCATGGCGGCCAGGGGGGTGGTTTCCCAGAAGGGGGCTTGGGGGATGTTCACGGCTGCCAAGAGTGCCTCAGGGACCTTGCAAGGAGGCCTATTGTACTCTTCCCAAGCCCGGGGGGTCGGCCAGGGCTAAGGTAAATAGCCTGAACGGGTGATATTAGCTGCCTCCTGTGGTGGTAGGCGGTGGCTGGCGGGCAGGAGACGCCAGGAATACCGCCCTGTAGGTTTTGCTATGGAATCT
>CAZFZB010000085.1:0-5945 GCA_964523415.1 uncultured Chromatiaceae bacterium
TGATGGATGGGTCGCCCATCCACCGCGGTGGCCTCCGTGTCCTGGAGCTTCTCGATGTCCTCCTTGGTGAGTTGGGGCCGGTCGACCTTGATGGTCAACTTGTCCAACTTCGCCGTCAGGGGGAAGGGCGGCAGATAGTCGGCATCGTTCACCCCGGTCAGGGTGTCGGAGCCGATGTCGAAGGACTCGTCCCATTGCAGGATCATGGGCAAGGTGTGGGGCAAGGTGATGGTCTGGACCTCCTTGCCATCGACCTTGAGGGTGCCGGTACCGGGACGGCCCAGACCGCTCATGTTGTTGAAGGCCAAGGTGCCGACCCCGAGCCCATCGTATTTGAAGTCGAACTCGAGGCTGTGCTTACCGGGCGGGAGTGTCTCTGGGCCCTCCCACTTGACGCGCTTAAGATCGATCAGGTTCCACAGGAAGACCGGCTTGCCCTTTAGCAGGTAAAAGCCGTAGCCCGCGAAACGTCCACCGGAGGTCAGGATCATGCCCTCGGCGCCACCCTCCGGGATCTCGATGTCCGCAATGATGGTGTAGGAGCTGTCCAGCAGCATGGGTGAGTCGCCTTGAGGCAGCCCGACCATGGGGTGCGTATAGACAAACTCGGTACGTCCGGCAGTGATATTGGGGCGCGGTGCCACGATACGCGCCGCGACCGAGGCATCGAGGGGGAAGACCTGATACCTTTTCGCCTCCTCGATAAACAGCTTCTTCAGATCCTTAACCTTGTCCGGATGCTTGTCGGCGAGGTTCTGGGACTGGCTGAAGTCCTTGTTGAGGTCGTAGAGTTCGAGGACCTGGTTGTTGAGCGGGTCGGGATTGGCGGGGCCGAAGGCCTCCCAGGGGGCGCGGTTCACCTGGGTGGAGAGCAGCCAACCGTCGTGATAGAGGGCCCATTGACCCATCATCTCGAAATATTGGGTGTGGTGACGGGAAGGTTCCTTGGCATTCTTCTCGTCGAAGGTGTAGGCGAAGCTGGTGCCCTCGATGGGTGCCTGCTTGATGCCGTCCAGGGTCTCGGGCGCGGGGATGCCGGTGACCTCCAGCAAGGTTGGCACCACATCGATGACGTGCATGAACTGCTCGCGCAGGGCGCCCTTGTCCTTGATGTGACCCGGCCAGGAGACCGCCATGCACTGGCGGATGCCTCCCAGCTTGGAGGCATTCTGCTTGAACCAGGTGAAGGGGGTGTCAAACGCCCAGGACCAGCCGGCGGACATGTGGTTATAGGTCTCCTCGGTGCCCCAGACGTCGTACCATTTCATCTGCTCCTCCACGGGCATCATGTTCACGCCGTTGAAGAAGGCGACCTCGTTGGGGGTGCCGAGCGGGCCGCCCTCCGCGCTGGTGCCGTTGTCGCCGTTGATGTAGATGATGAGGGTGTCATCGAGCTTGCCCATGTCCGCGATGGTCTGGATGACCCGGCCGATCTCGTGGTCGTTATAGGCCTCATAGGCGGCGAAGACTTCCACTTGGCGGATGAAAAGCTTCTGCTCCTCAGGCGTGAGCTCCGCCCAGGGCTTGAGCACCTTACTCGGCCAAGGCTCGAGTTGGGTGTCCGCCGGGATGACGCCGAGCCGCTTCTGGTTCTCGAAGATGCGCTCGCGCAGCTTCTCATAGCCGTCGTCGAACAGGTGCATGGCGTGAATTTTATCCACCCATTCCTGGGTCGGGTGATGGGGCGCGTGGGTGGCGCCGGGGACGTAGTAGAGGAAGAAGGGCTTGCTCGGATCGATCTGGTTGATGCGGTTCAGATAGTCGATGGCATCATCGGCCATGCCGGTGATCAGGTTCCATCCCGGCTTGCCCTCGAAGGGGTAGATCTGGGTGGTGTTGCGGAACAGGTTCGGCTGCCACTGATTTGCATCGCCGCCGACGAAGCCGTAAAAGTAGTCGAAGCCCTGGCCAATGGGCCAGTTCTCGAAGGGTCCCACCTGGCTGGCCGCAAAGGCCGGTACATTGTGATCCTTGCCGAACCAGGAGGTGGCGTAGCCGTTGTCCTTGAGGATGCGCCCGATGGTGGCCTTGTCTTTGTTGATGATGCTGTTGTAGCCGGGGAAACCGGTGGACTGCTCAGAGATGACCCCAAAGCCCGCCGAGTGGTGGTTGCGCCCGGTGATGAGCGCGGCGCGGGTGGGCGAGCAGAGGGCGGTGGAATGGATGTTGTTATAGCGCAGGCCGCTTGCCGCGATCTCGTCCATGGTCGGGGTGGGGATGACGCCGCCGAAGGTGCTGGGAACACCGAATCCGGAGTCGTCGGTCATGATGAGCAGAATATTGGGGGCCTTTTTGGGTGGGACTATGCGTGGGGCCCACCAGGGTGTCGATTGCAGGGCGTCATGTTTGATGACACCACCAAAGGCGGGATCGGGTGCAGGCAATTGTTTGCCGCTGATGGTCGTCGTCGCATCCGGGGAACCTGGGGGGGGCTGGGCGGGCTTAGGGTCGTCGGCAAGACTGATGCCCCCGACAAGACCCAGGGACAGCGTCAAGATCGCTACCAATGACTTCATAGGAATATTCTCCAATATAGAATGGCTGGAAGGCTGCAGGGGGGAGGTAGGATGCGCCCCAAGGCTGAGCTCCGGCATAGGGGCCGCCGTCATCTTGGCGATCAATCCCAGGATACAGCGCCTGAAATCAACCCTGGGCGGGTCAAACCGCTTTCCCTGGGATTATTACCTGGAGGCTGGTAACTTGCTTGACATCTTGCGACAGCCTGCGGCGCGTCTCAGGCGATGAGTGCTAGCTCCTCTCCTGGCAGAGTGCGACAGGGCACCTCCCTGCGGGAACTCCCACTCCTCGAGGGGTGCCTCAGGATCGGCCCCTTGGTTGAACTGCCCGGGCTGCTTCGGGAGTTTGGCGTGGATGTGGCGGGCCTGCTGGGTCCCCTGGGTCTGGTCGAGACCCTGTTCGACGATGCCGAGAACCTGATCGCCTTCCCGATCCTGGGTCAGTTGCTGCAGGATTGCGTGTCCCAGTCCCGCTGTCCTCATTTTGGCCTCTTGCTCGGTCAGCGTACCGGGTCCGAGTGTCTGGGGCTGATTGGCCAGGTCCTGCCTCATGCACCGGATGTCGGCACGGCGTTGCGGGGCCTGGTGCTCAATCTGCACCTTCACGACCGGGGGGCGGCCCTGCTTCTGTCATTGGAGGGGGATGCGGCGGTGCTCAGCTACCTGATCTACCACCAGGGGGATGGCATCGACCAGATCAACGATGGCGCCATGGCCATCACCTTCAATATCTTGCGTTCGCTTTGCGGTCCCGCCTGGCTTCCCGGCGAGGTTTGGTTCGCTCATCGCCAACCCGAGGATCTCGCCCCCTACCGCCGCTTCTTTCAGGCGCCCTTGCGCTTCGACCGGGAAGGGACGGCCCTGGTCTTTCCGGCAAGGTGGCTCGATCGGGCCCTGCCAGGGGCCGATCCTGTGCGACGTCAGGAAATCGAGCAGCGAATCGCGGCCCAGGGTTACCTGGATCCCCGTGATTTGGTCGGCCGTTTACGTTGCGCCCTACGTACCCTGCTGGTGACCTCCCGGGGTTCCCAGCAAGAGGTCGCGCAACTCCTGGCCCTCCACCCTCGTACCCTCAATCGCCGATTGGCGGAGCAGGGTACCAGCTTCGTGGCCCTGGTGGCGGAGGTCCGTTATGACATCGCCCGCCAATTGTTGGCGAACACGGCTATGTCCATCAGCCAAATTGCGGCTATCCTAAACTACGCTGAACCCAGCGCCTTTACTCGGGCCTTTCGGCGCTGGTCGGGCCTTTCGCCCATGGCCTGGCAGGCGCAGGTCAAAAGCAAATAAACCCTTTCCGTTCCGGTCATTGCCTGGGCCCGACCCTGCCTGAAGTGAGATGCTGACAAGACGCTGCCCGATCAAGGGGCGATGGAGGAGATATGAAGGGTGAGGCACAAGCCGCGGTGGCAATCCCTCCAACCGATGGCTCCATCCGTTTCGACCTGGTAGCCGGCCTGACGGCGGCGGCCGTCGTCCTACCAAAGGCCATGGCCTATGCGACGGTGGCCGGATTGCCCGTAGCCGTGGGCCTCTATACCGCCTTCGTACCCATGGTCATCTATGCCCTGCTGGGTTCATCACGGGTGCTCAGCGTCAGCTCGACGACCACCCTCGCCATTCTGGCCGGGTCTGAACTGGGAGCGGCGGTGCCGGATGGCGATCCGGCGCAACTTGTGACCGCCGCGGCGACCCTGACCGGTCTGGTAGGGGTATTGTTGTTGCTGGCCAGCCTGCTACGTCTGGGTGTCGTCGCCAACTTCATCTCGACACCCGTATTGACCGGCTTCAAGGCCGGCATCGGCCTGGTGATCCTGTTGGATCAGATGCCCAAACTGCTTGGGGTCCACATCGAGAAGGAGGGCTTTTTCCGTGATGTCCTCAGTCTCGCCGAGCAACTGCCGGAGACCTCCCTGATGACGCTGGCCATGTCCGCCGCCACTTTGCTGGTGCTGATCCTCATGGAACGGCGATGGCCGCGAGCGCCGGCCCCGCTGGTCGCCGTGGGCGGTGCCATCGCCGCCACCTGGTTGCTGGGTTTGCCAGAGTTGGGGGTGTCGATCGTTGGCCTCATCCCCCAGGGATTACCGGCCCTGACGTTGCCCGATCCGGCCTTGGTCGAAATGCTGCTGCCTGGTGCCCTGGGTATCGCCCTGATGAGCTTTACCGAGTCTATCGCCGCGGGGCGGGCCTTCGCGAGCGATGCAGATCCTCCCATCGATGCCAATCGCGAACTCCTGGCCACGGGGGCGGCCAATCTCGGTGGCGCCTTGTTCGGGGCCATGCCCGCAGGGGGTGGTACCTCCCAGACGGCCGTGGTGCGCGCCGCCGGCGGCCATACGCGGGTGGCCGCGCTGGTAACGGCGGGGTTGGCGGCTGCCACCATGCTGCTGTTGGCCCCGGTACTGGGCCTGCTGCCTTATGCGACCCTGGCGGCGGTCGTGATGGTCTATTCGGCGGGGCTCATCCAGCCGGCCGAGTTCCTCGCCATTCGCAAGGTGCGGGGGATGGAGTATCGCTGGGCGCTCGTGGCTTGCCTGGGGGTCCTGGTCTTCGGCACCCTGGAGGGCATCGTGGTTGCCATCATCCTGTCGCTGCTTGGCCTGGCCAGCCAGGAGGCCCGGGCGAACCTGTACGTCGTCGGACGCAAGCGGGGGGCGGATGTGCTGAGGCCCCTGTCCCAGGAGCATCCGGACGATGAGACCTTTCCTGGTTTGCTGATCCTGCGCCCCGAGGGACGTATCTTCTTCTTCAACGCCGGGGAATATGGCGAGCGGATCCTGGCCTTGGCGGAGGAATACCAACCGCGCGTCATCCTGTTGGATATGAGCCGGGTACCGGACATCGAGTATTCGGCGCTGCAGGCGCTGATGGAGGGGGAGCGGCGAGCAACCGAGCGAGGCCTTGATCTGTGGATGGCCGCGCTCAACCCCGGTGTCCTGGAGGTGGTGCGCAATGCGGGTCTTGCCGACCGCTTGGGCCGGGACCGGTTGCTGTTCAATGTGCGGCTGGCGATCCAGCGCTACCAGGCCCTGCCACCGGTGGCAGGGCCTGAGGCGGGAGGTTAGATCAGGCCTTGGGGTCCGTGCACTTCAGAAAATTGGCGCGGCGCTCCTGGCTGGCCTTGATGGCCTCGGCATGACGGGTGGCGGCGGCCTTGCGCATTTCGTTGAAGCGGGCCTCCATCTGTTGGCGACGCTCCTCGTGCCTGGCCATCATGGGATGGGCAGGAATCATAGGGGCCTGGCCAAAACGGTCGGGAGTGCCAGGGGCACCCGCAAACTCGGGCATGGGGGGCATTTCCGGCATCTTTCCAAACTCGGGCATGGCCGGGAATTCGGGCTGCTTGGCGAAATCCGGGGCAGCCGGGAACTCGGGCATGGCAGGGAATTCCGGCATCTTCCCAAATTCGGGCATGGCCGGGAACTC
>CAZFZB010000085.1:6045-12014 GCA_964523415.1 uncultured Chromatiaceae bacterium
TCGGGCATGGCCGGGAACTCCGGCATCTTGCCAAACTCGGGCATGGGTGGGAACTCAGGCTGCTGGGCGAAGTCCGGCGCGGCGGGGAACTCGGGCATCTTCGGCATATCGCAGCCAGAATCCATGGCGGGCGGCTGGCTCGCCTCCCTCATGGCCTTTTGCCATTCGGCATACATCTTGGCCTGGTCCTCGATTTGACGGGCGACCTGCTGGCGCATCTGCTCTTGCATGGCCGGATCACCGTAGGGGGCACCCGTCCACCAGGCGCTGGCGGAGGAAGAAAGGGCCGCGAGGGCGGCAACCGAGACAGCAAGGGCGATCTTGTTCATGTGTCACACACCTCGAAATAAGATAGAAATAGTAAGCCTGCGGAACTTGTTATTGTTCTGGGTCGGATACTTTACCGGGACCCATGGGCGATTAGTATATTAGAAAATTCTGAAATTGCAATGGGTCTTTTTGATCGGAAACCCTCGAGGGATTACCGCATCTCGGCTTGTCCGTCCCTGCCTTGTCCGGCCAATCGTCAAGGTGGATGCTAATCAGGACGGCAGCTATCCAAGCTGGCTGCTAGACTCGGACCCTATGATCCACGGCCTGCGCGGGGTTCCTCATGTCACGGCACTTTTCCCTTTCTTTTCTGTTCCTGGCCATCATTGCCCCGGTCTGGGCTCTGGTCCAATCCCCTGAGGCACGGGCCGGCGACCCAACGGGACCCCGCATGGTGGTGGTGGAAGGGGTGGACTATTTCGGTAGTGATCTGGAGACCCGCCAGGACATAGACCTGGAGGCCTGTCAAGCGGCCTGTCTCGCCAACGGGCGGTGTAAGGCCTTCACCTATAACCGCAAGGCACGCTGGTGTTTTCTCAAGAGTGATTTTGAGGATGCCCGCCCCTTCCCAAACGCCGTCTCGGGCCATATCACCGCCGGTGCGCGGGGGGAAGAGGAACCCAGGTCGCGCCGCCTAGCGGAACTGGGTTTCCTTCCCAGGGGTTACGCGGAGGAGGCCCGGCGGCAGGCTGCGGAGATCGCCGCCCGGCCCCGGCCGGTCTCGGCCAAATTTGATCGCTTGCTGGGGGAGGCCGAGGAGGCCCTGCGTACGCAAAACGGCCCAGTCGCCCTGGCCCGTTATGCCGAGGCCTTACGCCTGACTCCGGAGGCCCCCGCCGCCTGGCTTGGCCTGTCGCGGGCCAGTCTTGGCTATGATCCCGATGACTGGCAGGCCCGCCAACGCCTGCTGGCTGCCGCGTCTGCCGCCGCCGTCAATGCCTATCTCACCTCCAAGACCGACTTGGAGCGCCTGCGTGCCCTGACGGCTCTTGGCCAGAGCCTGGCGGCCCGCGATCAGTGGCGACCGGCCATTCGGGCCCTGAGGTTCGCCTTGATGGTGAAGGAGGACGAGGGGGTCCGGGCCCTTTACGACCAATGGCTGGCGGAACACGGCTTCCGCATCACTGGTCATCGCGTCGATTCCGATGCCGCCGATCCCCGCATCTGTATCGAGTTGTCCGACCCCTTGCCCAGGGATCAGGGGAACCTGGCCGACTTCCTCAAGGTCGAGACGGGGCGCGGTCTGACGGTGGAGGTGGATCCCCAGGCCCTGTGCGTCGATGGCGTGGTCCACGGTGAGCGCTACCGCCTGCGGGTGCGGGCTGGCCTGCCCGCCGCCGACGGCGAGACCCTGGCCAATTCGGCAGATCTTGACATCTATGTCCGCGATCGCTCGCCCTCGGTGCGCTTCCAGGGTCGCGCCTATGTGCTGCCCAAGGGCGGTGAGGCGGCCATCCCCCTGGTGTCCATCAACACCCGCCTGGTCAAGGCCGAGGTGCTGCGGCTCGGTGAGCGTTCCCTGGCCACGGGGGCATGGGAGGGAGGTCCCCTGCTTAGATCGCTCAACTCCTACTCGACCGAGCAACTCCGTGACCGGGAGGGGGAGTCCGTCTGGTCTGGCGAGGTCGAGGTGGGCATGGAACTCAATCGGGAGATGACTACCGCTGTTCCCGTGGGCGCCCTGATTCAGGAACTCAAGCCCGGTGCCTATGTCATGGTCGCCCGTCCCAGCGAGGCCCCCGACTCCGGTGATGAACTGGCGACCCAGTGGTTCGTCGTCTCGGATATGGGGCTTGCAGCCATCACGGGCCACGACGGCCTGCACGCCTTCGTCCGCTCCCTGTCGAATGGCCAGGCCCTGAACGAGGTCGGCCTGCGCCTGGTGGCCCGCAATGACGAGATCCTGGGCCGGGCCACAACGGACGCCTTGGGCCATGCCAGGTTCGAACCAGGCCTGCTGCGTGGGGAAGGAGGCAACAAGCCGGCCCTGCTGGTGGCCGAGGGTCCGGAAGGGGATTTTGCCTTCCTCGATCTTGCCCAGTCGGCCTTCGATCTCGCGGATCGAGGCGTGGATGGGCGCCCCGCGCCGGGTCCCGTGGATGTGTTCCTGACGACGGAGCGCGGCGTCTACCGTGCTGGTGAGCGGGTGCAGGTCACGGCCCTGGCCCGCAATGGCGAGGCGCTGGCCCTGACGGGCCTGCCCCTGACCCTCAAGATTCGGCGGCCGGATGGCGTCGAACACAGCCGCGTCCTGCTGCCGGATCAGGGTCTGGGCGGGCGGCATCTGGGCCTGGATCTGCCGGCCACCGCCATGCACGGCACCTGGCGCGCCTCCATCCATGGGGATCCCGAGGCCCCGCCCCTGGCGGAGCAGCCCTTCCTGGTGGAGGACTTCGAGCCCGAGCGTCTGGCCTTCGAGCCGACCCTCGAGGCCCCGGTCATTATCCCTGCCGTCCAGCAGGATATTCAACTCGAGGCTCGTTTTCTGTTCGGCGCCCCCGCTGCCGGGCTGGAGGTGGAGGGTGAGGTGCAAATCGAGCAGAGCGATCGCCTGGCCAGCCAGCCGGGTTATCGCTTCGGCCTGGCGGACGAGGAGCCCAGGCCGGCCAGCGCGCCCCTGTCCCCCGCCCGGACGGATGCCGCAGGTAAGGCCAGCCTACCCTTGGCGCTGCCGGATCTTCCCGCCGGGAGCCGTCCCAACCTCGCCAAGATCGACGTCCGGGTTCTGGAGGGTGGTGGCCGACCGGTGGAGCGCACCCTAGAGCGCCCCGTCCAGGATACCCGGGCTCGCCTCGGACTCAAGCCCCTCTTCGAGGGCGCCGTGGACGAAGGTGGCAAGGCCTTGTTCGAGGTCATCGCCCTTGCCCCCGACGGCCGGCGTCTGGCTCAACGGGGTCTGCGTTGGACCCTGTCGCGGGTGACGACCAGCTTCCAGTGGTTTCAGTCCGATGGGCGCTGGGATTATGAGCCTGTGAGCCGTCGCGAGCGCGTGGCCAGTGGCGACCTGAATCTGGGCACCGAGGCCCCGGCCCGCATCGAGGCCCAGGTGGCCTGGGGTGGCTATGAGCTGGCGGTGACCGGTCCCGAGACCGGGCCCATTCCCGTCAGTTTGACCTTCGAGGCGGGTTGGTATCAGGCGCCCAAGGCGATCGATACCCCTGATTTCCTCAAGATCTCCCTCGATAAACCCGGCTATCAGGTGGGGGAGAAGGCGCGGGCCCGCATCGAGGCCCGCTTCCCCGGGACTGCCTTGGTCCTGGCCCTGGGCGACCGTCTGCTGACGATGCAGGAGGTTCAGGTTCCGGTCGAAGGCCTGACCGTCGAACTCCCCGTGACCGCCGATTGGGGTGCGGGTGCCTATGTGACGGCCCTCCTCTACCGCCCCATGGACCTGACCGCCAAGCGGATGCCGGGACGGGCCATTGGCCTGGCCTGGGCCGCTGTGGCCCCGGGGGCTCGTGAGTTGCGGGTGGATATGGCGCCTCTGGGTCCCGTAGCCCCTCGCCAGCCCCTGAATTTGGAGATTTCGGTACCCAACCTGAACCCCGGCGAGGAGTCCTATGTGACCCTGGCGGCGGTGGATCTTGGCATCCTGAACCTGACCCGCTTCACCCCCCCGGACCCGGATGCCTGGTATTTCGGTCAGCGCCGGCTAGGTATGGAGATTCGTGACCTTTACGGTCAGCTTATCGACCGGATGCAGGGGGCCCCGGGGGTGGTGCGTAGTGGTGGCGACGGTGGCCTGGTGCGGTTACAGGGCCCACCGCCGACCGAGGACCTGGTGGCCTTCCACTCCGGCATTCTGCGTCTCGACGCCCAGGGCAAGGCCCGGGTCAGCTTCGCCCCCTCCGATTTCAATGGCACCCTCAAGCTCATGGCCATGGCCTGGACGGTCGCAGGCGTCGGTCAGGGCGACCAGGATCTGATCATGCGCGACCCGATCGTCATCCAGGCCAGCCTGCCGCGTTTCCTCGCCCCGGGCGATAGCTCTCGGGCCCTCGTCGAGTTGACCCATGTCTCCGGGCCCGCGGGCCGGGTCGATGTAGCACTGGAGACCGAGGGGGGGCCAATCCAGTTGGATGCCCAGTCCGCCCGACGTACCCTGGACCTGGCCGAGGGAGGCCGAACCCGGTTCGAGGTGCCCTTGCGGGCCTTGAGTGTAGGCGACGCCGGCCTGCGGGTCCGACTCAGGACCCCGGATGGGCAGGAGATCGTCAAACAACTGAGGCTGCCGGTGCGCGATAACCGTCCGCCTCTGCGTAAGACCTGGGTCGAGACCCTCAAGCCCGGTGGTCGGGGCCTGACGATCTCCCAGGATCTCTTCAAGGACCTGCAACCGGGCAATGGCTCCGTGCTGATCTCCGCCAGTGGCGCTGGCCGCCTGGATCTGCCAGGGCTGCTGCAATCCCTGGATCTCTATCCCTTTGGTTGCGCCGAGCAGATCACCAGTCGTGCCCTGCCGCTGCTTTATATGAACCAGATTGCCCTGGCCGCCGGCCTGAGGGGCGAAGGGGAGGCGGGGCCCCGCATTCAGGCCGCCATCGCCGACCTCATCGGTAAACAGGGATCGGACGGCGGCTTTGGCCTTTGGGGGGCCGGGAGCGAGGATCTTTGGCTGGACGCCTATGTAACCGACTTCCTCACCCGCGCCAAGGAAACTGGCCATGGCGTGCCGGATGTCGCCTTCCAGTTGGCCTTGGACAATCTCCGCAACCGTCTGGCCTATGCCGGGGATCTTGGGGAGGGCAACGAGAGGGGGGGAGAGGACCTCGCCTATGCCCTCTATGTGCTGGCCCGCAATGCACGAGCCGTCATCGGTGATCTGCGCTATTACGCCGAGGCAAAACTTGATGCCTTCGCGACCCCTATGGCCAGGGCTCAACTCGGAGCCGCCCTGGCCCTCTATGGCGACAAACCCCGTGCCGACCGGGCCTTTGCCTCGGCCCTGGCCTTGCTGGACGAGGGTGAGGAGGGAGAGGGCTGGCGGCCTGATTTCGGCTCCGGTCTGCGGGACGCCGCCGCCCTCTTGGCCCTGGCCGCCGAGAGCGGCACCCGGTCGATCGATTTGATGGCCCTCGCAGGACGGATCGACAAGCTGGGGGCGCTGGACGGGCGCCTCAGCACCCAGGAACAGGCCTGGCTGTTGCTTGCGGCTCAGGCCTTGATGGAGGGCGCCGCCAAGCCGAAACTGGAGTTGGAGGGCAGCATCACGGAAGGCCCCCTGTTCCGGCGCTTCGAGTCCACTAGCCTGGCCGCGGGATCCTTGAACCTCCTCAACCGCGGCAAGCAAGGCGTCGAGGTTTTGGTTAGCCTGTCGGGGATACCCAAAAAGGCCCCGCCCGCCGGGGGCCAGGGCTATAGCATCGAGCGGGCTTACTATGACCAGGAGGGTAAGCGCATCCAACCCGGTAACTTGACCCAGGGCCAGCGCCTGGTGGTCCTCGTCACGGTGACCGCCGACGAGCCCGGCGCGGCGCGCCTGCTGCTCGATGACCCCCTGCCCGCGGGCTTTGAGATCGAAAATCCGAGCCTGCTGCGGGCCGGGGATCTCCAGGGCATCCCCTGGCTGGGGCTGCTGGAGACCAGCGCTCACCAGGAGTTCCGCGCCGATCGCTTCGTGGCCGCCGTGGATCGCCAGG
>CAZFZB010000086.1:0-11774 GCA_964523415.1 uncultured Chromatiaceae bacterium
GCCGCGGGCAACCCAAACATCTTGAAAACGAAGCCACCGCCCAGGATGGCCGCCTCGTAGTCCCCCGCAAAGAAACGGCTCAAAATGCCGTGGACCGTCGCGCCGGTCTCCGGATCGACATAGGTCCCCACCTCGAAGAAAAAGGGCACGTTCCAGATATGGTGCAAACCGAAGGGGATCAGCAGGCGTTCGACCACGCCATAGATGGTGACCGCCGCCGCCGGGTTGCCGTAGGCGGCCCAGTCGCCAAAGTCGCGGATGGCCGCTCCGATGGGTGGCCAGATGATCGCCAATACCGCCGCCAGGGCGATGGCCGCGAAGGAGACGACGATAGGCACGAAACGTTTGCCGGCGAAGAAGCCGAGATAAGCCGGCAGCGAGATCCGATAGTAGCGATTGAAGAGAAAGGCGGTGATGAGGCCGATGAGGATACCGCCGAAGACACCGACATCGATGGATTCGATGCCGAGGATCTTCTTGATCTCGGCCCGGCTCTTGGCTTCGGGAAAGGGGACCATCTCGCCCCTGCCTGCCTCATAGAGGGCGATGGCCCCCTCCTCTCCTTGACCCGCCTGCAGCACGAAGGGGATCCCGACGCCATCGCACACCAGGCCCCTGTCCCTGGCCTCCGCGGCCCTGAACTGATCGAGGATGCGCCCGTCCCTATCCAGACACTGAAAGCGTTGCCGGGCCCTGTCGTACTCCACATGGACCACCTTGTCGCCGGAGGCGAGAAGACGCAGGGGTTCGGCAGGTGCCATCCAATGGATGAAGATCAGGCCTATGACCCCCAGGGCGGCGAGCAGGACGAAATAGCCAACGGTAGCGGCCAAGGCCGCCACGCCATCGTTCCTGGTAAAGCCGAGGACCACGCCGATGGCGAAGATGAGCGGCAGGATGGCGAAGATGGAATCGCCCGAGGCCTGCATGATGCGCCCGACCTCGACCAGCCAGGGCACGGAGGCATTCTTGGCGATGGAGGCGCCGACGCCAAGCAGTATGCCGGCCACCGGCAAGACCGACACGGGCAACATCAGGGCCTTGCCGATCTTTTGCAGACCGCCGAAGCTGCTGCCCCAAAGGGTCGAGATGTCCATGGTCTAGGTCTCCTCGGGGGTCGGGTCAATAATTGCAGGGAACCAGGGCGCGCACCTCGGCGGCCGTCCCTTGGGACAGGGCCCGCTGGGCCAGGGCCTGACAGTCGGTAAAGGAGTAGCCGCGCACCGCCGCCTTGACCATCGGGATGGCCGGGACGCTGCAGGAGAGTTCCTTGACACCGAGCCCCACCAGGATCGCCACGGCCTGGGGGTCACTGGCCAGGCCGCCGCAGACCCCCACCCACTTGCCCTCGGCCGCCGCCCCGGCCACGGTCTGGGCAATGAGCTGCAGGATGGCCGGGTTGATAGCGTCGGCCTTTGACCCGAGCTTGGGATGGCCGCGATCCATGGCCAGGGTGTATTGGGTCAGGTCGTTGGTACCGACGGAAAAAAAATCCACCTCTCGGGCAAATTGCCGGGCTAGAACCGCGGTGGATGGCATCTCCACCATGATGCCCAATTCCACCGGGTCGGAATCCGCCAACTTGGCACGCTCCTCTTCTACCAGCCCCTTGACGGAACGGATCTCGTCCAGGGTGGCGATCATGGGGAACAGGATGCGGATGGGATGACCCTTGGCGGCGCGGAGGATGGCCCGTACCTGGGTACGAAAAATCTCGGGTCTGTCCAGCCCGATGCGGACCCCGCGGATGCCTAGCATGGGGTTCTCCTCCCGCGGCATGGGCAGATAGGCCAAGGGCTTGTCGCCGCCCACGTCCAGGGTGCGGATGATCAGGGGCCTGCCCTCCAGGCTTGCGGCAATTTCGGCATAGGTAGCGGTCTGCTCGTCCTCGGTGGGGGCGGTGGCGCGATCTAGAAAAAGGAACTCGGATCGCAGGAGCCCGACCCCCTCGGCCCCGAGTTGCATGCCCTGCCGGGCCTCCGCCAACCCCCCGATATTGGCGAACACCTCGATCCTGTGGCCATCGGTGGTGGTGGCCGGATCAGCGGCGGAGGCGAGTTCCGCAGCCTTCTTGGCAGCGAGGCGTGCCTGAGCTTGGATGATGCGGCTGACCTCCTCAGGGCTTGGGTTGATCCGCAGTTGACCCTTGCCCCCGTCCAGGAGGACCCTGGTCCCATCGGGCAGTTCCAGGGCGCGGGGGTCCATGCCCGCCACCGCGGGGATGTCCAGGGCGCGGGCCAGGATAGCGACATGGGAGGTTGCCCCACCACCGACGGTGGCGAGGCCCAGCACCTCCTTGGGATCGATCTTGGCAATCTCCGACGGGGTCAGGTCCTCGGCGAGGAGGATGGCGCCTGGTGGAACCCTGGGCCCCTCCAGGGGCCGGCCAGTAAGGATCCCCAAGACGCGCCGGCCCACATCGCGCAGGTCTGCCGCACGCCCGGCCATGACGACATTCTTGAGTTTTGCCAGGCGCTCGGCCTGGGTATTAAAGGCGCCATGCCAGGCATAGTCCGCACTCTTGCCCTTGGCCAGGGCACTCTCGACGATGTCGAGTAGGCCCGGATCTTCCAGCAACTCCTGGTGGGCGGCAAAGATGGCAGCCTTATTGTGGTCAGCCGAGGCCTTCAACTCCGTCTGGAGCGCCTCCAATTCATTCTTGGCACGCTCAAGGGCGTCCTCGAGCCTGCGCCGTTCCTTGCGCGGGTCCGTGTCACCAACCTCGGTGAGAGGGAACTCCTCGCGGCGCAACTGGTAGATTCTGCCTACCCCGAGACCCGGGGAGGCGGCCACCCCCAGCAGCAGGTTCGGGTCGCCGGACTGTGGACGTGGGGCCGGGGCCTGGGCCGGATCCGGCTCCGTGGATGCTGGGGCTGAGGCCGGACGGCTACCCACATCGCCCAACCCCGCGGACAGTTCCGGGGCTAATTTGTCGATGGCCTCCTGAGCGTCCGGGCCATCGGCGATCACCACCACCTTATCGCCGTAGGCGATCTCGATCCCCAGGATGGAGGTCAGGCTCTTGGCATTGGCCTCGTCGTCGCCACGCTGGAGCAGGATCCTGGACTGGTACCTCTTGGCAAGATTGGCCAGCACCGCCGCCGGTCGGGCGTGGAGGCCGGAGGGGTTGGGGATGACGATGGCCGGGGATGCGGCCCGTTTGCCCCGGAGCTCGGTAGCCTCGCCGACTTCCGCCAGGGTCAGGGTCAGGCAGGCCTCCTGACTGCTATACACCCGACCGCTGGCCACCGACATCGAGGCGACCTTTTCCCCGTTGGTGATGACCAGCAAGGTCAGCAGGCTCTTGGCGCTGGTGGCCAGGAAGTCTGCGTCGAAGGCGATCAGGGCATCACCCAAGGCGACTTTCTGGCCCAAGGTTACTCGAGGTTCAAACCCCTTGCCCTTGAGGGCGACGGTATCCAACCCGATGTGCATCAGAATCTCGATGCCTTCCGGGGTGGTCAGTGTCACCGCATGCCCGGCGTGGTGCAGTTGGGTCACGGTGCCCGAGCAGGGGGCGGTCAACAACTGGCTCAGGGGGTCGATGGCCAGTCCATCCCCGACCATCTTCTGCGAAAAGACCGGGTCGGGGACCTGCTCCAGGGGGAGGATGACCCCGTCCAAAGGGGCGCGGATCTCTATGGCGGCCAGGGTGATGCTCCTGTGGTTGGGCGATAGGAAGGTGACACTAAATCCAGGCGCAGACGGCCTGGTCATTGTGCATGATGTCATTGTGCTGGGGGATTGATCCAGGACCTGACCAAAAGTTCTGGCCCAGCCCGATATCATTGGTTTCTGCACAGTGCTGGCCTATGCCGAACAGGCGGCCCTCTACAGTTACCCAGTCAATCAAGCGGGCCGAGCCTCCTGTCCAGCAGGGAAACAGGGATTCGATCAGCGTTGCCCCAAGGTTCAGCCTAAGGATATCTCGCCCTCGATGGTAATATCTAAGGCTCCAGACATAGGATGACCAGGGATTCAGAGTATGGCATTGACCCTTAGGCTCCTCCTGATGGTGGGCCCGCTTGCCCCGTTGCAGTTGGCGGCGAATACCGGCACCTGCTCCTGCAGCGTCACCGGATCCTCACCTGATAGAGGCCCGAGCATATGATCGTCCAATGCGAGATCGCCACCAAGGAGGCCGCCGGTGCCCCCATGAGCCTCTTCGAGAGGGGCTTGAGCCTCTGGGTCGCGCTCTGCATCATCTGCGGGGTCGTCCTCGGCCAGCTCGCGCCCGCCCCCTTCCAGGCCCTGGGCCGGATGGAGATCGCCCAGGTCAACATCCCAGTGGGGTTGCTGATCTGGGCCATGATCGTGCCCATGTTGATGAAGATCGACTTCGGCGCCCTGCACCAGGTGAATGACCACTGGCTAGGCATCGGCGTAACCCTGTTGGTCAACTGGGCGATCAAGCCCTTCTCCATGGCCCTGCTCGCCTGGCTCCTGGTGCGCCACGCCTTCGCCCCCGCCCTGCCGGCGGGGCAGATCGACAGTTATGTTGCCGGGCTGATTCTGCTCGCCGCCGCCCCCTGCACCGCCATGGTCTTTGTCTGGAGCCGCCTGTCCGACGGCGACCCCTACTTCACCCTAAGCCAGGTGGCGCTGAACGACGCCATCATGATCTTCGCCTTCGCCCCCATCGTCGGGCTGCTGCTTGGGGTGTCGGCCATCACGGTCCCCTGGGACACATTGCTGACCTCGGTCGTTCTATACATCGTCATCCCCTTGATCCTCGCCCAAGCCTGGCGCAAGGCGCTCCTCACGCGTGGCCAGACCCGATTCGACGCCACGCTGGCGACGCTCGGCCACCTGTCGATTCTGGCGCTGCTGGCGACCCTGGTGCTGCTCTTCGCCTTCCAAGGCCAGGCGATCTTGGACCAGCCGCTGGTCATCGCCCTGCTGGCGGTGCCGATCCTGATCCAGGTCTTCTTCAACTCGGCCCTGGCCTATGGGCTGAACCGGCTGTTGCGGGAGAAACACAGCGTCGCCGGTCCCTCAGCCCTTATCGGGGCCTCCAACTTCTTCGAGCTGGCGGTGGCCGCGGCCATCTCGCTGTTCGGCTTCGAGTCCGGTGCCGCCCTGGCGACCGTGGTAGGGGTGCTGATCGAGGTCCCGGCCATGCTTCTGGTGGTGCGGGTGGTGAATCGCACCAAGGGATGGTACGAGCGTGGGCTGGCCGCCTGAAGCGGATACAGCTCAACCCATGAACCGATGAACCAATAGGGCCTTAAGTCTCATGTTGCGACACCTGACCCTCCTCCTTGCCCTGCTCGACCCGGTCTTTGCCGCGGCTTACACCCCGGAAGCCCAACCGGTGGCCGATGGTGTCTACGCCATCGTCGGCCCGCTGGGCCAGCGCAGTGCCGAGAACGACGGTCTCAACGCCAACTATGGCGTCATCGTCACCCCCGCCGGTACCATCCTGATCGACTCCGGCGCGAGCCGCCTGGGTGCGGAACGGCTGGAGAACGCGGTCCGTTCGGTGACCGACCAGCCGATCCGCTGGGTGGTCAACACCGGCAGTCAGGACCACCGCTGGCTGGGTAATGACTACTTCGTGGCGAAGGGTGCCGAGACCATCGCCCTGGCGCGCACCGCCGCCACCCAGGAACAGCTCGGCAACCAGGAGATTCAGGGTCTCGAGCGCTTCCTGGGCGAGCGCATGGAGGGCACCCGTCCCCAAGCCGCGACCCGCCGCCTAAGCGGCGACGAGGCGACCCTGGAGCTGGGCGGCGAGACCCTGGTTCTGTGCTACACGGATGCCCATTTTCCCGGCGACGCCTGGGTGTGGCTGCCTAAGCAGGCTGTCCTGTTCAGCGGCGACCTCGTCTATGTGGACCGCCTCCTTGGCGTGATGCCCACTTCGAGCGTGCGCAAGGGCCAGAAGGCGTTTCTCGCTCTGGAGCGGCTTGCCCCGCGGCGCATCGTTCCAGGTCATGGTCGGGTCTGCGACCTCGCCCAGGCCAGGCGGGAGACCGGCGACTACTATGACCTTCTGGTCGATCAGGTTGGGACCGCGGCCAAGGAGATGGAACCGATGGATGCCACGCTCGACCGTTTCGCCCAGCTGCCACAATTCGAGCACCTGGAAAACTATGATAGCCTCCACCGCAACAATATGAACCGCGCCTTTCTGGAGTTCGAGGCAGCGCCGTGATTTCTTGGGATGAGAAACACCTGTACAGGTCCTGCTCGGGCTACGAGCGCTGAACCCAGCCGTTTCAACGAGGTCCGAAGCGATAAGTTATGAGAACTCCCTCCCTGCGTACCTTCCTCATCATCTCCGTGCTCGTCGCCGCGGCCGGGCTCATCTTCTATCGTCTCAGGCTGACCCCGGTGGAGGTTGCGGTCCATGTCATGGCGCGGGGTGTCATCGCCAGTGAGGTCATGGGCACCGGAACCCTGGAGGCACGGGTCAAGACGACCGTCGGCGCACGCATCCAGGAGCGCCTCGTCCAGGTGTTGGCGGACCAGGGCGATCGGGTCGAGGCCGGCCAACTCCTGGCTCGTCTCGACGATGCCGAGGCACGGCAGCAGGTCGCCATCGCCGAGGCCACCTTGGATGCGGCGCATCGCACGGCCGAGCGCGTTACTGCCGATCTGGCCCGCTCCGAGGCCGTGCTCGCCCTCAGCCGGCTCGATCATCGACGCAAGACCGATCTGCTGACCACCAAGGCCGCCTCGCAATCGGACGTCGATAAGACGGCTGAGGCCCTGCGAATCGCCGAGGCCGACCTCCAACGAACCCATGCCGCCATTGCCGAGGCGCAAAGTCAGGTCGTCACGGCCGAGAAAACCCTTCTTTACCGCAAGGAGCAACTCGCCTTCACCGAAATCCGGGCGCCCTACACAGGCTTGGTCATCCGCCGCGACCGCGACCCTGGCGATGTGCTGGTGCCAGGGGGATCGCTTCTGGAACTGGTCTCACTCGAGGAACTCTGGGTCAGTGCCTGGATTGACGAGACCGCCATCCCGGCTCTCGCCCCGGGGCAACCGGCGCGGGTCGTCTTCCGCTCCGAGCCGGGCCACGATTATCCCGGCAGCGTTGCACGCCTCGGCCGCGAGACCGACCGCGAGACGCGCGAGTTTCTGGTCGATGTCCGCGTCGAGGAACTGCCGAAGAACTGGTCCATTGGCCAGCGCGCCGAGGTCTTCATCGAGACCGGCCGCCAGGTTGATGCGCTGCTGCTACCCCTGGGGTTTCTGGTCTGGCAGGGGGGGCATCCAGGCGTCTTTGTCGAAGAAGGCGGGCACGCGCGCTGGCGCGACATCACCCTCGGTCTGCGCGGGGCCCGGGATGTCGCCATCCAGGCGGGCTTAAGTGCCGGGGAGCGCGTCGTGCATCCCGCCGAGGCTGGCAAGGGCGCCCTGACCGACGGGCAGCGCATCGCCCTGCCATGAACCTCGCCCTCCGCGACATCCGGCACAATGCCGGCCGCTTCGCCTTCACGACCCTGGGCGTGGGTCTCCTGCTCATGATCGTCATGGGCATGGGCGGCATCTATCGCGGCTTGATCCACGAGGCCACCCTGCTGGTGGATAGCGTCGGCGCGGACCTCTGGGTCGTGCAAGGCGGCACGCACGGGCCCTTTGCCGAGATCTCCCGGATCGCGGCCAACCTCGAAGACCGGGTGAGGGCCGTACCAGGCGTGGCACAGGCGCGCCGCTTTGTCTCCCATACCATCCAGCGCGAGCGGGATGGAAAGCCCCTGCGCATGGTTGTGCAAGGGCTGGCCTGGCCGGAGGACCGGGGCGACTGGGTACCATTGGTTGCCGGTCGCCCACTGCGCCAGGCCCACTACGAAATGATCGCCGACCGGTCCCTGGGGTTGGCTGTGGGCGAAAAGATCAAACTTGGCAAGGACCTCTATGAGGTGGTCGGACAGACACGTGGTCTGGTCGGAAGCGGTGGCGACGGACTGGCCTTCTTCACCATCGCCGACGCCATGGCCATCCAATTCGACGTTCCGGGCGAAGCGGTGCGCCTGGAGCGCGCGGCCCGCCGGACCCGGGTCGCAGACACGGACCTCGGACGTCTCCAACCCTTGCTGTTGGAGCGCGCCACTGGCCTCGCCAGCGGCATTCCCGCCTTCGCCGAGCCGCAGGTCAGCGCCATTCTCGTCACCCTCGCCCCTGGCGCGGACGAGGCCGCGGTGCGCCGCACCCTTGGCAACTGGCCGGACATCGCCCTCTACTCCACGCAGGAACAAAAGGACCTGCTGCTCGCTGGCATGGTGGACAAGGCGCGCCGTCAGCTCGGCCTGTTTCGCGTCCTGCTCATCGTCATTTCCACCATCATCATTGCCCTGATCATCTATACCCTGACCCTGGACAAGATCCACGACATCGCCATGCTCAAGCTGATCGGGGCACGCAACCGCGTCATCATCGGGCTCATCCTCCAGCAGGCCCTGGTCATGGGGGTGTGCGGTTTTGGCCTCGCCTGGTGGCTGGGCCTGTACCTGTTTCCCCACTTCCCTCGGCTCGTCCTCATCGAGTCGTCTGACCTGGTGGGGCTTGGGGCCATCGTGATCCTCATCTCTACCCTGGCCAGCATGCTCGGCATCTGGAAGGCACTGCGGGTCGAGCCCAATAGGGTGCTCGCCGTATGAGCGCCACCCCCGGCGAGACACCCGCCATCGAGGTGACCCATCTGCGCAAGGTCTATGGCCAGGGTCACACCGCGGTCGTCGCCGTACGTGATGCGACGCTAAGTTTGGCGCCTGGAGAGATTGTCGGTCTGTTTGGGCCCAGCGGTTCCGGCAAATCGACCCTGCTCACCGCCATGGCACTGATTAACCCACCCTCCGCCGGGCGCATCGCCATCGGCGGTCAACCCGTCATGGACGGGCCGCGCGCCCTGGTCGATGCCCGCAGCTTCCGCCGCCGCAACATCGGCTTTGTCTTCCAGAAGCCCAACCTGATCCCCTTTCTGACCGCGCTCGAAAATGTCCAGGTGGCGGTGGAGATCAACGACGTCCCGGCACGCCAGGCCCGCCAGCGCGCCCTCGATCTGCTCGGCTACCTCGGGGTTGCACCACGTGCGGCCAACCGCCCCGACGCCCTCTCCGGCGGCGAGCAGCAGCGCGTCGCCATCGCCCGAGCGATCGCCAATGGCCCAGGCCTCATCTTGGCCGACGAACCCACGGCCTCCCTCGACGGCGCCCTCGGACACCAGGTCATGGCACTCTTTGCCAAGGTCGCCCACGAACGCCGCGCCGGGGTGCTGGTGGTGACCCACGACCACCGCACGCTCGGCTTCTTCGACCGGATACTCGACGTCGAAGACGGGGCAATACGCGTCCGGGCCAACCCCCAACCCTCCCTGCCATCATGATCGAAGTCGTGGGGGCCCTCACCTAAGGATCATCTCGGTCCGAGGGGGCACTGTCGAGACCCGCAACGAGCCTGGCGGCATGTCGTAACACGCCGCCCCGACTCCTCAAGACCTTGACTACCCCAAGCTGGAATGCCTCTAGGAACTGACATCGGCTTGGCCTAGCCAGGCCTCCCCTCAGTTGCGATCGGCAAGATGCCGCTTGGAAAAGGTATCCGGTTTTCTTCAGGCTCAACGAAAAGTTTAATCCAGCTACTGAAAGCGGTTCGGGTGAACTGCCGGGCAAATCGGTGCAGGCTCAAGCACCGGCGATCGGTTCGGCGTGCCGGCGCGGCAGCGGTTTGCAAGGAAGCCGAAGTACGATGTGAGACCCCGATTTCCCTTATGCGTAAGTTCCGGTTGCCCGCAGGGTTGGGCGTCACCTTGCTAGCCCGGAATCTCGGGTTCGACAAGTGTTGCAAGTTGCGCAAGGGACTCCTGCCAACCGAGGTAGCACATCTCGACGGGAATAACCGCGGGTATTCCTTCTTGCACGATGCTGACCTCAGTTCCGCAGGATACCTTCGTTACAACCACCGTCACCCGTATTTCTCCGGGCAAGTTCGGATCGTCGAATTTGTCGGTATATCGAATTAGCTCGTTGGGAACGAGTTCGAGATACTCGCCACCAAACGAGTGACCGGTCCCGGTCGTAAAATTCGTGAACGACATCCGAAAAGTGCCACCAACCCTTGCATCCATATGGTGAACCTTACATGTGAACCCGTATGGCGGTATCCACTTCGCCATTGCGTCGGCGTCTAGGAACGCCCGATAAACGCGCTCCGGGGGTGCGCGGAGTACACGATGCAGTCGTACAGCGCCTGTAGTCATTTACGATTCTCCTTTTACAGATGGATCAACGGAAGACTGGCTTGTCAAATATTGAGTGAGCGCTTGCCAATTGTGACGCCCAACGCCCTGTTCACCGGACCGGCGCTGCGCTACACAGAACGACCCACACGATAGACCCGGCGCGCAGCGCTGGGTCCGAGTGCTTCGTATTGCCTTCCAGGACGTTAAAAACTGTCGGCATCCGCAATAAGCTTATTTCGAAGCTGTACCAGCACTTCAGGGAGCGCGACCTCCCCTACGACCTACAGGATTCTCTGTGTACGCTTGCCCCGCCTTGTTCGCAGGTTACCCCACTCCGCCACGGGACCAACACTCGATACGGGCGGGCGGCTCACCCTTACCCGACCGGGACTTCCACCCGGCAAGAGACGCCGAGCTTGTCTCGGTGCGAGAACGTGCAGCCTAAAGCGGCGCGCGCCCCTGATGAGCTTGCGTATTAGCACGACGCCTGTGGCGCGCGCTATTAAGGCGAAGGTTAGGCGCTTTTATTGAAGTCGCCGGGATTAGGTAAACTGTCCCCTGAACTCCCGGAATTCGCCGAATTAAGTAAACCGTCCCCGGAAATCCAAATCATGTCCTGAATACACAACTTCCCTTCCAACATCCAGGGGAATCCGGATGTGCTTCTGATCATCAAATGGCCTTTTAAAGGCGCAAACATCAAGGTAGGCAGGTAGGCTATTACGCTCTTGTTAGAGCCATTATTATTCAAGGAAGTAGTCAGAGTCGAGCTTTTTCACTTCGATAATATTGGAAATGGACACTCCGATGTTATGTTCGATCATGTACGCGACTAATTGTTCACCGTCGATCAAGACAACTTTGGGATCGATTTGTCGAACGTATTGCATGGCTTGATCGGAAAACGTGCTGGTCGTAATAAACACGCCTTTCTTTGCTCTTTGGCCATGCAAGGCGCCAACAAATTTTTGAACTTCTGGGCGGCCTATAGCAGAGTCCCATCGTTTAGCCTGAATGTAGATCACATCCAATCCAAGCTTGTCTTCTTTGATAATTCCGTCGATTCCTTCGTCGCCTGCGCGACCAATTGCGCGGCCTGCATCTTTTATAGAACCGCCATATCCCATTTTTACCAAGAGTTCGACGACGAGCTTTTCAAAGAAATCAGGCGAGTTGATCTTTACTTGCGTAATGATCTGCCGCGCGAGTTCTTCATGCAACCTTTGTGCGGCTTGTTCCAACGCTTCTTCGGGTGTTGCAATTTCAATGTCGGCTGCGTCGTTCTCAATCTCTGACGAATCACCATTCTTCTTGCGGGAGTGTCGAAATTCTCGGAACTCGGGGTACTTTTCGAGGAACTTGATGTCTATTGCTGCGGGTGGATTCGATAGAAGTGATTTTCCCCTTTCTGTGATGCGAAAGACGCCCCGCTTTGGTGTGTTCAGCAAACCTGCCTGTGACAGGTACACTTTTGCCCAAGCTACGCGGTTTCCGAACCTACTCTGCCTGCCGCTGGGAAGGAGTTCTCTAACTGTCCCGTCCCGTGTGATTATTTGCCGAAAAGGAGCTACCCTTTGTTCCG
>CAZFZB010000087.1:0-3934 GCA_964523415.1 uncultured Chromatiaceae bacterium
GCAAGCCTGCGCGGCTACCATTCTGGCGGATGAAAAGGTTTCCCCCGCCGAGGTGGAGGGGTTGCGCGCCATTGGGGCTGTGTTGGATTATCCCCTGCCACCGCTGCGATTGCCCGAGACGAAGCCGCCCTTAGCCGGCTGATTGCAGCCTAACTGGCATTCGAAGGTTTTGTTTTGGAATATCAGAGATGGGAGTCCCTCAGATATTGTCTGATGGCATGGTTTATTAAGGTAGGTCAACCGATGAAGTTGCGAGGATTACTGATCCTGGGCCTTATCCCCTTGATTTGCCTTCTGGGGGGCTGTGGTACTACACGGGAGGTTCAATACACAGGTACTCAGGCAAAAGGCTGGGACCATAACCCCGTGGCCTTCAAAACCGTTGTAATCACCGTTAAATCGGAGGTCCCCGGGATCGAGGAGGCAATAAAACAACTTACCTTCGCCCTGGAAGTCGAATTTCTTTATAAGAAGAAATCAATCGTCAAGTCTGATGGTGATATCGAGGTTGCCGTGTTTATCAAATCCCTGAAGGAGGTACCGCGAGAAAGCCGGGTGTGGCTGGGAAGTCTGGCTGGAAGCGCGACCGTGCATGCGGTTGTAGATGTCAGGGGGAAACATATCAAACCCTTTTCATTTGCTATTGAAACGATTTCACGTGGCGCCGGTACTGCAGACGATTTTTTGACCGGCAAGGGCGGCAGTACTCAGGATATGCTGGAGCGAACCGCGGAACTCATCGTCGGGGAACTTGCCTCCTAACTGGCAAGTCTGCCAGTAACTAAATTACTGCGGTGACTTTCATCCTTCTCACTTACTGGAATCAATCGCAACCCTTGCGCAAGGATCCGTGCATATTGGAGTTTTGCTTAGTGCCTGACGGCTGTTCGTCGAGTATGGAAGTGCCTGTTATTACCGAATTCTAACCCCTCAGGGTTTGTCCTGGCTGCTTGCGACCTGGTTCTGGGTTGTGGATATTTAGCATCTTGATCCACCTGTTGGGCTAAGTCATGGGCAATATAGGTATTTTCCTTTTGTTATCCAGGTGCTGTCAGCCAGGCATGTTGACATTTCCAGGTAAAGATGGAATGTTACGATTAGGGGTCAAATATCAATCTTGGGCTTGCCTGGAAGGGTCGGGTCAAGGAGCGCCACCCCAGTATCAATAATTACTACGAGATTGGTGAGGAAGACTCATGTACGACATAGCGCATTTCCGCAAGAGCCAGGAAGAATTGCTGAAATTGATCGAGGAGTTACAGGCCCTGATGGCCAGCGATATGTTCGCGATGAGTCAAAACGCCATGAGCGCTTACCAGGATCTTTGCGATCTTGGTTTTAAGATCAACGCCCACCTTGGGGAGGCGGATCGCTATGTCTATCCTTACCTTCTCATTCATGATGATCCAAAGGTTCAATCTCTCGCTTGGGGGTTTATCAACGGCGAAAATCCACTGCGCCAGACCTTCTCTGACTACTACGTCAAATGGCTGAATAACTTTCACTTCATCTTTCCCCAGGACTTCATTAACGATAGCCAAGAAATATTCAATATGATAATTGAGCGTATCGATAGAGAAAACAGAGAGTTACTTCCATGGCTGGCCGAAATTGGTATCAATCATCCCTCCCGGGTCCAAGACCCTCCGGCAGGACTCTAGCGCGATCAAGAACCCTGGTTTGTAGGGATGCAATCCCCTGAGAGGGGGGCTAACAGGTATTTTTAATCACCCCTCGTGGCTTGAGGCCCTTACCTTCTCCATGTCCGGTCACTATGACCCAGAGCCAAAACGTCGATAATGACTACAATGCCAGGGTGGTAGGGCGGGAGGAAGTCAATCCGCAACTACTGATCCTCCGTGTCCAGCCCGAATTAGACTTGTTCGACTTCAAGCCCGGACAGTTCGCCGTGCTTGGTCTGCTCGGCCGCGAACCGCGGGTGGCGGAGGCTGTCGCAGAAGAGGTAATTCCCCCCAGGGATAAGATCATCCGCCGTGCCTACAGCATTGCTTCCTCGAGCCGAGAGCGTCTCTACGCCGAGTTCATTATCACCTTGGTCACCAGCGGTGACCTGACCCCACGGCTCTTTGCCTTAAGAGAGGGTGACCGCCTCTTTCTCGGACCCAAAGCCAGCGGGGTCTTTACCCTCGACCGGGTCCCTCCTGGCAAGGCGGTCATTCTTATCGCCACGGGGACCGGGTTGGCACCTTATATCTCCATGCTTAGGACCCTGCTGTTATACGACACTCAAAGGCGTTATGTCGTCCTGCATGGCGCGCGTTTTGGTTGGGACCTCGGCTACCGGGCTGAACTAGAAAGCCTCGCGCGGTTTCGAGCCAACTTTACCTATATTCCAAGCATTACCCGGTCGGATCAGGATCCGCATTTTCGTGGTTTTACCGGCAGGATACAGGCCTTGCTGGAGCAGGGCGTGGTGGAACAGGAGTCCGGTATCCCGCTCGATCCGATGCAGGCCGATGTCTTTTTGTGCGGTAACCCGGATATGGTCTCCTCAGTGACCTCGATCCTTGCGGCCAAGGGTTTCCAGCCTGGGAGGGGCCGGGAACTTGGTACCATCCATGTTGAGAATTACTGGTGAAGGGGAAAGTGCGGCCTGGCTTAAGTGCCGGTCATGGGAAGTCCTAATGACCTCCCAGGCACAGGATGCTCACCACCTGAGAGGCCACCACCGGTCCCCCCCTAATCTTTAGAATCCGTGACCAAGCATGCGTGGGTGCCATCGCACAGGGGGGGGGTGGCGGAGCGTTTGCACTGACAAAGAAAGTAGGTGCCGCTTTCCTGGGGCGTGAAGGGCATGGGGTTGAAGCCCTCTATGTGCGAGCCGTCGCAATAAGGTTGATTGGCTGAGAGGCCGCAGGCGCACCAATAGATGGTCTGGCCGGCATTGAGTTCGACGGCAGCGGGTTGAGTGGCGGCGATCTTGGGCTCTTTCATATCAGGTGCCTCAAATATGGTCAGTTGTAGAGGAGGTAAGGAGCGCGTTCCTCGCGCCAAGCCCCTTCATCGGCGATGAGTAGGCTTTCCAGGTCGGCCGGGACCCCTTGGGGATCGTCAACCCAGTTGCGCAGGGTGGGTCCGCCTGCCAGGAGATCGATTGCCAGGCGTTCGGTCTCGTATTCGTAGGGAAAATCTCGCCAGAGTGGGTAATCCGGATAGGTCAGGCGTATGGCCTTCAGGAAGAGGGCTGCTAACCGGTAGGGCCGGAAGCGGAAGTGATCATAGCTGGCAAGGTCGGTGTGAATCTGGATGCCAGAACAAAGCCGACCCGCGTGTTTGTGAAAGGTGGGCTCAAAGAAGCAGGGGCGTACCAGAGCACCTTCCAGCCAATCCGGTCGCATGGTTGCCATGCACGCCAGCAACCGGTGGCTGTCGATGTCAGGCGCCCCCACCAGTTCCAAGGGGATGCTGGTCCCGCGACCTTCGGACAGGCTGGTGCCCTCGAAGAGCACGGTACCGGGGAAGCAGCGCGCCATATTGAGGCTGGAGGCATTGGGGCTGGGGTTGATCCAGGGTAGCTGGTGGAGGGGCCACCCAAAACCTGGTTCCTTGTCGATGTGATAGTCGGCCATGGGCACGATTTCCAGGTCGACATCGAGGCTCAACCGCGCCACCAGCCAGCGCGCCAGTTCGCCAAAGGTGAGGCCGTGGCGCATGATGAGCGGGGCGGCACCAACAAAACTCTCCCAGCCTGGTTCCAGAATGCTTCCCTCGATGGGTCGACCGGCTGGATTCGGTCTATCCAGTACCCAGACAGCCTTGCCGCTTCGAGCGCAGGCCTCCAACATATAGGTGAGGGTCGTGACATAGGTATAGATGCGGGTGCCGATATCCTGCAGATCCACCAGCAGGATGTCGAAGGTCTCCAGCATGGCTGGGGTCGGCCTGCGTACCTCACCGTAGAGGCTGAAGACCG
>CAZFZB010000087.1:4034-5466 GCA_964523415.1 uncultured Chromatiaceae bacterium
ACAGAGATACCGGATTGCACGGGGACCCGATTCCTTGTAGTAGGGTTTGTCAACCAGAATTTTGGTGGAAATCGCCATCGGGGATGGCGGGTTGATGTGGGGCTAAAAGGGCACTACTTATGGTAGGAAAAGGAATTCGAGCATGGTGCTTCTTTCTGCGTCAAGCCCTTGTTCCCAAGTTCCCTCCGCTGACAATAATCAACCTCCAGAACCGACTTTATCTTGTATCATGTCAACCCATACAGGTATGCGTCTTGGCGTTCAGGGGCCTGGGTGGTTCTCCCCTTTCTACGTCCGCTGGACGCCCGTTCTTAGGCTACTCCGTCAATTCCTTCAGCTAAGATGCTTTTCCTAGAAGGCCATGACTGAATACGCACTCATTCTGGTCGGCACTGTGCTGGTCAACAACTTCGTGTTGGTGAAATTTCTTGGCCTCTGCCCCTTCATGGGAGTATCTAAAAAGTTAGAGGCAGCCATTGGGATGGGCATGGCGACGACCTTCGTCTTGACCCTGTCCGCTATCTGCACCTGGTTGGTGAACGAGTACCTGCTGTCCCCATTGGGCATCGAATACCTTCGGACCATCGCCTTTATCCTGGTTATCGCCTCAGTCGTCCAATTCACCGAGACCGTGATGCGCAAGACCAGCCCGGTCCTTTACCAGATATTGGGAATCTTTCTGCCGCTCATAACCGTCAACTGCGCCGTATTGGCGGTAACCCTGCTCAACCTCCAGGCCGGGCTTGGCCTGATGGCCTCGACAATTTTCGGTTTTGGGGCCGCCTTGGGCTTTTCCATGGTCTTGGTACTCTTTGCGGCCTTGCGCGAACGCATCGCCGTAGCCGACGTGCCCGAGCCTTTTCAGGGCAGTGCCATTGCCTTAATTACGGCGGGCATCATGTCGCTTGCCTTTATGGGCTTCGCCGGACTCGTGTCCGCCTAGGACCCCATGGGTCTGTTCTAACTGGAACCGACCCGGCATTGCCATGCTGACTCCTATCCTTGCCATCACCTTCCTCGCGGTCCTTTTCGGGGTTTTGCTTGGTTATTCGGCGATCCGCTTCAAGGTCGAGGGTGACCCTCTTGCCGAGCGGATCGATGCCTTGCTGCCCCAGACCCAGTGTGGCCAGTGCGGCTATCCGGGCTGTAAGCCCTATGCCGAGGCCATCGCCAAGGGCGAAGAGCCGATCAACAAGTGCGTCCCAGGGGGCACTACGACCGTCATCGCCTTAGCGAATCTCCTTGGTCGCGATCCGGAGCCGGTATCCGCCGAGGGTCCCGAAAAGCCCAAGGCCATCGCCGTGATCGATGAAGAGGAGTGTATTGGCTGCACCCTCTGTATTCAGGCTTGCCCGGTTGATGCCATCATGGGCGCTGCCAAGCAGTTACACGCCGTCATCGCCAGCGAGTGCACGGGCTGCGAACTTTGCCT
>CAZFZB010000087.1:5566-11743 GCA_964523415.1 uncultured Chromatiaceae bacterium
TTGATTGGCGAGGCACAGGGCGCTGTCAGCGCGATGGTCCATGCCTCCAGTTCAGGAACGGTTATCGCCATCAGTGAGCACCCTATTCCCCATCCATCGGGTCTTCGTGCCCCGTGCATCCTGATCGAGACCGATGGCGAGGATGCCTGGGCCGAGCTGCCCCCACCCTTAGCTTCAAAACCCGACCCTACGGCCCTGCGCGAACGAATTCGTTGGGCGGGAATTGTCGGTTTGGGGGGCGCCACCTTTCCCAGTAGCGTCAAGTTGAGCCCGCCATCCGGCATCCGTATTCGGACCCTGATCATAAACGGTGCCGAGTGCGAGCCCTACATCAGTTGTGATGACCGGCTGATGCGGGACAGGCCCGAACGCATCCTGCAGGGAGTTCGCCTGCTGCGGGACCTGCTAGGGGTTGAGGAGAGCCTCATCGCGGTCGAGGATAACAAACCCGAGGCCATCATGGCCCTGCGCCAGTCTCTGGGATCGGGAGGCGACGCGGCAGGCATCGAAATCATCGCCATTCCTACCCTCTATCCATCGGGGGGGGAGAGACAGCTTAGCCGTATCCTGACCGGTCGAGAGGTCCCCAGCGGTGGAATCCCGGCCCAGATCGGCATCGTTTGCCAGAACGTCGCCACCGTCGCCGCCATTGCCGAGGCGGCCTTTTACGGCAAACCTATGATTTCACGCATAGTCACTCTGACTGGGCTGGGTATCGACCGGCCATGTAACCTGGATGTTCCTATTGGCACCCCCCTGCGGGATCTCATCGGGCTTGGTGGTGGCCTGAGTGCCGGGTTGCGGCAGTTGCTCATCGGCGGTCCCATGATGGGCTTCGCCTGTCATGATCTGGACATGCCCGTCACCAAGGCCGTTAATTGCCTCCTGGCTCTGAGTCCCGAGGAGGCCCCTGACCCAGGGCCGGCCCTCGCCTGCATCCGCTGTGGAAGCTGCGCCCAGGTTTGCCCGGTCAGCCTGCTCCCGCAACAGCTGTATTGGCACGCTCGGGCCCGGGACCTGGACAAGGTTCGAGATTACAACCTCTTCGATTGCATTGAATGCGGTTGTTGCGCTGTCGTCTGTCCCTCCCATATCCCCCTAGTGCAATACTATCGCTTTGCCAAAACCGAATGCCTGGCTCGGGATCAGGAAAAAAGCCAGGCCGAGCGTGCCCGCCAGCGTCATGAGGCCAAGGAGGCACGGCTAGACCGATTGGAACAAGAGCGCAAGGCGAATCTTCGTAAGAAGAAGGAGGGCCTGACGGACAGCCCGGCGCCGTCCCCGGTAAGCGATCCTAAGAGCCAGGGTGCCAGTACAGCGGGTGCTGTCGCGGAGGACCCGAAAAGGGCCGCCATTGCTGCCGCGCTGCAGCGTGCCGCGGAGAAGAAGGCCGCTCTGGCAAGCCAGGGCCTGGTGCCCAAAAATACCGACAACCTGGGACCGGCTCAGCAGCGTCAGGTGGAGGCGATCGAGGCCCGCCGTCGTGAGTTGCAGGCTGCGGATGATGCGGCGCGACCGCTGGAATAACACAAAATGCCGACCGCTATTGTCTCCTCGCCTTTTACGGGCCGCCTCAATCGCACTGACCAAGTCATGCTCCAGGTCATTCTGGCCCTGATCCCGGGTACCCTGGCCATGATCTGGTATTTTGGCTGGGGTGTCCTGATCAACATGGCCTTGGCGAGCGTCTTTGCCCTAAGTTGCGAGTCCCTGGTCATGTGGCTGCGGGGCCGGCCCATCTTACCGGTCTTGGGCGATCTCAGCGCCCTGGTCACAGCCCTTCTTTTTGCAATCGCCGTCCCTCCAATCCTACCCTGGTGGATGAATCTGATTGGCATTGCGTTTGCCATCATCATTGTCAAACAGTTGTATGGGGGACTCGGCTACAATCCCTTTAACCCCGCCATGGCGGGTTATGTGTTTCTGCTCGTATCCTTTCCCCTGGCGATGACGACCTGGCTTGCGCCCAATATCCCGGAGATCCTGGATGCGCAGCATCTGGTCACCCTTTCCTTCGTGGATTCCGCCCGGCTTATTCTGACCGGTGCCTTGCCCCCTGGTGTGGCTTGGGATGCCATGAGCGCTGCTACGCCCCTGGATTTGATGTTCTCCAAACTCGACCAAAATGCCACCATATCCGAAATCCTAGCGAGTCCCTTCTGGGGGGACTTTGGCGGGCGTGGCTGGGAATGGATCGGCAACTGGTTCCTGCTTGGCGGTATCTATATGATATGGCGCGGCGTAATTAGCTGGCGGATCCCGGTAGCCGTGTTAGCGGGCATCCTGATCCCGGCGGGGATGTTCTGGCTCGTGGATCCCCAGGCCTTTCCCTTTCCGGCCTTCCACATCTTTGCGGGTGGCACTATCCTGGGGGCCTTCTTCATTGCCACCGACCCGGTAACCGCCTGTACCACACCCAGGGGCCAACTCGTCTATGGGGCTGCCATCGGCCTCATCATCCTGGCCATCCGCCACTGGGGTGGCTATCCGGATGCCGTGGCCTTCGCAGTCTTGCTCATGAACATCGCCGCCCCCACCATAGACCACTATACGCAACCCCGTGTCTTCGGCCATGGCCGGGGGGAATAGACATGAATACCAAGCCCATATTGGGAGCTGGGGCCATTCTCGGCGCCTTCGCGATTGCCGGCGTCGGCTTGGTGGTCGTAACCAATTACCTGACGGAGGATCGCATTGCCAACAATCTGCGTCAGGCCATGCTTTCCAAGTTCAGCGCCATATTGCCAGTGGATCCGGGTCCTGAGGCTCCCATCATGGGCAATGACATCCTGGACGATCGTATCCAGGTGAGAGCACCGGATCTGCTCGGTGCCCCCGCCACGGACGTTTATCGGGTTCGACAGGGCGGAAGGCCGGTGGCGGTTATCCTCAATCCTACGGTCCCCGATGGCTATGCTGGGCCTATTCGACTCTTGGTGGCGGTCAAGACCGACGGTACCCTGGGCGGGGTCCGGGTACTGGACCACCATGAGACGCCAGGTTTGGGGGACAGGATCGAAGAGCGTAAAAGCGATTGGATCAAGGTGCAGTTCGAGGGTAAGGGACTGGGCCACCCGCCCGAGGATCGTTGGCTGGTGAAGCGCGACGGAGGCGATTTTGACCAGTTTACGGGCGCCACCATCACGCCCAGGTCCATTGTCAAGGCGGTCAGGAATACCCTCAAGTTTGTTGCCCGCGAGGGTGATGCCCTTTACGAAATACCGGCCGAGACGGCACCGGCCCCCGACTCCAAGGAGGCCTCCTGATGGCTAGCCCCTCTTATTCTGCCATCGTCAGCGATGGCTTTTGGCGTCAGAACCAAGCCCTGGTCGCCCTCCTCGGCCTCTGCCCCCTGTTGGCCACGACCACCTCGGCTACCAATGGCCTGGGCATGGGCTTGGCCACCACCACCGTGCTGGTGCTTTCCAACCTGGTCATCTCCCTGATCCGCGATCTGCTGCGCCCGGAAATTCGGCTGCCGGTTTTTGTGTTGGTGATTGCCTCCTTCGTCACCGCCGTCGAACTGATCATGCAGGCCCACTTCTATGAGCTTTACCATATCCTGGGTATCTTTATCCCCCTCATCGTCACAAACTGCACCATAGTTGGACGGGCCGAGGCCTTCGCCTCCCGCAATTCTTTGGCTCCCGCCCTGGCCGATGGTCTGGCCATGGGCCTTGGATATACCTTGGTCCTGATGGTATTGGGAGCCATTCGTGAATTCCTGGCCCAGGGCACCCTCTTCTATCAGGCTGACATCCTCTTCGGTGAGGGTGCACGCATCCTGTCTATCTCTGTCGGCGAGGGTTTCCATGGCGCCCTGGTCGCAATCCTCCCCCCCGGGGCCTTCATCACCCTCGGCTTCCTGATAGCCCTCAAGAATATCCTCGACAAGGCCCTGGCCCGTCGCCAGGCCTCATCCAAGGTTTCGGAGGCATCCAACCTCGATGATGGGTATTCACCCGGTAAGATCACGGATCACCCAGCCCCAGCGGCCTCTTAGAGGCTTAGAGGGTCTGATTCAGCCTCACCGACCTGGCTACTCTGAATGATTGCATGGGTACGGCAGGGTGATTAGTCGAGGCTGGCAGTTTCTGTATGCCGATTTGCTGATGGGTTATAACTAGCGACCCTCGCTGACTCCTGGGCCTCCGCCCTGTTGCGGACTTGCCTCAAGCCATTGCGGTTCAGTATCGCCGTCATGGTGGTGATAGAGGGCAGTGAGGATTTGGCGAATCCCTGGACACGCAGGGCGTCGATTGCCTTCACGGCGGTAATGCGGCGATATCTGTTCCTGTTCCCAGTTTGGGACGGGTCTGGTTGGGCATAGGTCTGAGCAAAAGCCCAGAGGGCCTTTGCCGCCTCCGGGTATTTCTCTTCCCACAATTTATTGCCAGAGAAGGCCGCTCGGGCGCTATAGCACACCATTTTTGTGCGTAACTCATTGAGTCCCAACGCGACAGCTTCCCTGCCCCAACCAAAAAGCCTTTCCGCCCGTACAGGACTTCCCCCGCAGTATTGCAAGGTCAGGGATGCCTGAAAGGCCCGCCGTTCAGGACCCTTCAATTTCGAGGCGGATTGTCTGAAATGCTCCCGCTGCTCCTCGTCGAGATGGATTATGCGAGGAGCCGGGTGAGTCCTTGTTTCCAAACCTACTTTAACCGAAAAACAGTGGGTTGATGCTTCCTGTCCCGGGCCGGATTCCAGGTGTCAATACCCAAGATTATCCTGTGCAGCGGATGCCAGAGACTGGCACCCGTTGCTGATCCCCGGGTGTGGTTAGACCTGCGGCAGGGGGGTTCCCAGACGCATCCGGGTGAATAGGAGGGGGCGATGCTGGGGTTCCTTGCGGCTTGGCCGGGCCAGTCCGGGCACCGCCGAATGCAGCGATAGGAGCAGGTATCCCAGGCACAGGGCCAAGGCGGCCAATAGCATCAGGGGTCCGGACTCCTTCAACTGGGGGCTAAGCATTAGCAGTCCATAGCCCAGGATTACGATTTGCAAGCGGCGCTGGCTTGTCGGGTATTTGTTGATCATCTGGTTACTCCTAGAGTAAGAATGGTGGTCGCCAAGCTGGATCGGGTTGTTGGCGGGTGCTATGGCCGAGTCAAACGAGCGAAGTCGGTCTAGCGAATTGCGATGGGACCAGGTTGGGTCCAGGGCAAGTAGGAGAGCTCGTTTGCTTCAGTCCTTGATAGGGCTTAATGCATCATCCTTGCCAAGAAGTCCGACTTGTTTAAAATGCTTTATTAACAGTCTATTAGGTATGGGCCACAAGGAATCCCAGGCCTGAGGGGCCTGTAATATGGATCGGGCCAGGATCTGAACACCGTATAATATATTCAACAAAACCAACTAGTACAGCAGGGCGCTGAATATGGCCGCCAATACCGGACTGGCGATCCAGGTAGACATGATGGTGGTCAAAGAGGTGAGGTCGGTGATGGAGCCACTGAACCAATTCCAACCTATGATGGCACCCACCACGGCATGGGTGGTGGAAACCGGGAGCTGGGCAACGGTCATCCAATACACTGTGAGCGCCGCGCAGAAGGCGGCGACGAAGGCCCCTGGCAGGGCATTGAGATTGCCCAGTTCACCCAGGCCATGGGCGGCGCCAGCGCCGCTGAAGACGGCGCCAAGAATGATGAAGACACTGCAGATGATGGCGGCCGTCGTGAACCGTATCATGCGGCTGCCGACCGCGGTGCCAAAGACATTGGCAGCGTCATTGGCACCCAGCGACCAGGCTAAAAAAAGGCCACTGGAAAGAAAGATGAGGATGGCGATATCCATCTAAGTCCCTCGCTAACGTCTTAAGGTTCTCCGCCGATAGCCTTGGGGCTGGGCGGCAGCCAATAACCCTTACAGGGCCCGCTTGATGGAATAGATGGCGAGCCAGTCGCCGACGTCCTCGGCCTCATCCGCCAATTGGTCGATCTTGTCCACGAAGTAACGCAGGTGCATTTTGTGGTCGAGTCCGAGGTCCGAAGAGAAGATGGCCCGCTTGAGGCTGGTGGCGATTTGATCGCACTCCTCCTCGTGGAAGGACACCTTGCTCAGGTGATCGCGTACGGCGGTGATGTTGCGAAAGAAGGCCCGCGCGGCGAGGATCGCCGCCTCGATGGTCTTGACCGCTGTACTGGCGAGGAGCTTGAAGTCCGCGTCGTAGGCGGC
>CAZFZB010000088.1:0-11736 GCA_964523415.1 uncultured Chromatiaceae bacterium
GGATTCCACCAGAAGGAGGGGCAAAAGGTGGAGCAGCAACCGCACATGATGCACTCGTAGAGGCCGTCCAGCTTGTCGCGGTCAGCGGGGGATTGCAGGATCTCCTGCTCGGGCGTGGGTTCCCTGCGCTTGAGCCAGGGTTCCACGGCCTTGTATTGCTCATAGAACTGGGTCATGTCCACGACCAGGTCGCGAATGACGGGCCGCCCGGGGAAGGGGCGAACCTCGATCGGCTCCTTGAGGTCGGCGATGGCGGTAACGCAGGCGAGTTTGTTGGTGCCATTGACGTTGACACCATCGGAGCCGCACACGCCCTCGCCACAGGAGTGGCGAAAGGCAAAGGTCTCGTCCTGGGCCTTGATGGCCTTGAGGGCATCGCGCAGCATCATGCCGCGATGAGTTTCAACCTCAAATTCCTGCATGCGGGGCTTCTGGCCCAGTTCTGGATCATAGCGATAGACACGGAATTTCATCTTGTTCCCTCGACATGGCTCAGTAGACGCGCTCTTTCGGTGGGAAACTCTCCACCGTCAAAGGCTTGGTCCGCACCGGCTTGTAATCGAGCCGGTCTCCCTCCTGGAAATAGAGGGTGTGCTTCATCCAATTGACATCGTCGCGTTTGGGGAAGTCGGGACGCGAATGGGCACCTCGACTCTCCTGGCGCGTAAGGGCGCAGGCGGCGATGGCCATCCCGACATCGAGCAGATTCTCCAGCTCCAGGGCCTCGATCCGGGCCGTGTTGAAGATCTTGGAGTGATCCGTGAGGCGTACCTGGCCGAAGGCATCGCGAATCTCCTTCATCTTTTCCAGGCCCTCGGACATGATCTCCTCGGTACGGAAGACACCGGCGTGGTCCTCCATGCAGCGGGTCAGCCTTTCGCGAGTTTCGTGGACGCTGGGACCCTTGCCTCGCTGCTCCCAGCGCGAAAGCCGTGCCATGGCCCCGTCGAGGCTGGCCGGGTCAATGATGCGATGGAAGGGGTTTTCCTTGACGTACTCGATGATGTTCTTACCCGCCAGACGCCCAAAGACCAGGATATCGAGAAGGGAGTTACCGCCCAAACGATTGGCGCCATGGACGGAGGCACAGGCGCATTCACCGGCGGCATAGAGCCCAGGCACCGCATCCTCGCCGCTGCCGGCCGGCGTCATGACGCGACCAAAGCGGTCGGTAGGAATACCCCCCATGAGGTAGTGGGCGGTGGGAAAGACGGGGATGGGCTCGACCACGGGATCGACGCCGGCAAAGATGCGACTGCTCTCGCGGATGCCTGGCAGACGCTTGGCGATGACACTCTCCCCCAGGTGATCCAACTTGAGCAGGACGTGATCGCCCTTGGGGCCGGCACCGCGCCCCTCCTTGACTTCGGTGACAATGGAGCGTGAAACGACGTCTCGGCTTGCCAGGTCCTTGGCCTTGGGGGCATAACGCTCCATGAAGCGCTCACCACGCCCATTCAGTAGATAGCCGCCCTCGCCCCGCACACCCTCGGTGATCAGCATGCCCTTCCCCGCGATACCCGTGGGATGGAATTGATAGAACTCCATGTCCATCAGGGGCACGCCGGCCCTGAGGGCCATGGCCAGGCCATCGCCGGTGTTGATATGGGCATTGGAGGTCGTACGGAACACCTGACCACAGCCGCCCGTAGCCAACAAGGTGGTCTTGGCCTCGATCAGCAAGGGCTCGCCGGTCTCGATCTCCAGGACCAGGGCGCCACAAATAACACCCTCGGCATCCTTGACCAGATCGAGGGCGAAGAATTCATCAAAGAAGTGGGTCTTGGCGCGAAGGTTCTGCTGGTAGAGGGTATGGAGGATGGCATGACCGGTACGGTCGGCCGCCGCACAGGTACGGGCCGCCTGGTCCCCGCCGAAATTCTGGCTCTGGCCCCCAAACGGGCGCTGATAGATCTTACCGTTGTCCAGGCGGGAAAAGGGCACACCCGCATGTTCCAGCTCGTATACGGTAGGAATGGCCTCCCGGCACATAAACTCGATGGCATCCTGGTCACCCAGGTAGTCCGAACCCTTGACGGTATCGAACATGTGCCAATGCCAGTTGTCCGGCAGGACATTGGCCAGGGCCGCGTTGACCCCACCCTGGGCGGCCACCGTATGGGAACGTGTCGGGAACACCTTGGAGACCACCGCCACGCGCAGATCGGCATTGGCCAGTTGAATCGCCGCGTTGAGCCCGGCCCCGCCCGCGCCCACGATCAGGGCATCGAAATTTCGCTTGTTTAATGACATGGCATTCTCGTATTCAATTCTCGCCTGGTCCTAACCCACCTGGACTATGACCTTCAGGGCCCAAAGACCGCAGCCGATCAGCCCCAACGCCAACAGGCTCAAGACCGTAACGCGGATGGCAATGGGGTGCACGTAGTCGATGATGGCATCTCGCACGCCAACCCAGGCATGCAGCAGGAGGACACCGACAAAGATCAGGAGGCCTACGCTCACCTGGGGCTGGCCCAGCCAGGCCACCCAGGCGGCGTGGCTCGCCGGCGGGCCAAAGGCCAGGGAGAGGAGGAGGTAGGGGAAGTACAACAACAGGGTAATGGCGGTCACGCGCTGGAAAATCCAGGCCCGCAGTCCCGAGGCTTGACGGCTCATGACAGTGCTCCCAACAGGATGAGGGCCAGGACGGGCCCACCCGCCAGCACCCCCCAGGCTGTGAGGCGATAGAGGGGCTTCTCGATGCCCAGGTCGATATCCAGCAACAGGTAACGGATACCCGCGAGAAAGTGGTGCATCAGCGCCCACAGGAAGAGGAAGAGAAAGGCCTTAAAGGGCCAGCCTGCGACCAGCCGTGCCGCCGCCTCAAAGCCCTCCGGATTGGACACCGAGAGTGCCAGGAGGTGAATGAAATAGGGCAGAGTCAAAACCATGGCCAGGCCGCTGATGCGGTGACCAATAGACATGACCCCCGCTACCGGGAGCCGGATCACCAGCAAATTCAGAAAGAAAGGTCGTTGTTGGGTGGTAATCATCATTAGATTCCAATAGTTATTATCCAAACCTCGGGACCCGTCCGTCCTGGACCAGCCCCAAGCCGCAAGCGGCATCCGGAATGCCGCCGAGGATTCACGCCGGTGACTTAACCAGCCACAGGCGCGAGTCGCAGAAAGCAGGACATGGCAAGGGGCCCATGATCTGACCTGACCCCGCCTGCCTGTAGGGTCGAAACGATCGCATAATTGGTGCGTCGCAGCAAATACGATTTCAGCGCTGGATTATGCCCCTACCTACCTGCATGGCCCCGCGGTGTGTCTGGAATGTCAGGGGGAGGTCTGCAGGTGCCGCCCCGCCTGCCAAACTAACAGCAGCACGGGCACGCCGATCAGGGTCGTGAACACAAAGAATGCCGGGTAGCCGATGGCCTCGACCATGGTACCCGAGTAGCCGCCCAGCACCTTAGGTAGCAGGGTCATGAGGGAACTGAAGATGGCGTACTGGACGGCGGTGAAGGCGACGCTGGTCAGGCTCGACAGGAAGGCAACGAAGGCGGCGCTGGCCAGCCCCGCCGCCAGATTGTCAGCAGTCACGGCCAGATAGAGGACGACGACATCATTACCGACCCAGGCCAACCAAACGTAAATGAGATTGGTCGCCGCCGAAATGATGGCGCCCAACATGAGGATGCGCATCACCCCATAGCGGTTGGCCATGAGACCGCCGAGAAGGCCGCCCGCGATGCTGACAACGACGCCAAAGGTCTTGACCGCCATGGCGATCTGCGTCTTGGTGAAGCCCATGTCCTGGTAGAAAACATTGGAGATTACCCCCAACACAATGTCCGAAATGCGATAGAGGCCGATCAGGGCCAGGAGCAGTAGGGCCGTGCGGGTGCCATAGCGATCGAAGAAATCCAAGACAGGCGCGATCCAGGTCTCCCGTGCCATATCCGGGTCCACCACCCCCCAACGAACCAACAACCAGCCGGCCAAGGCCGCCGTCAGAATCGCCATCAGGAAATGCAGGCTCTCAAGCAGGAAGCCCTGCAGTGGCCCCTCCCCCACCAGTTCCTTAAGGAGCCCGATGCCATCGCTACTCAGGAAGAAGGTTGCCACGAAGGTCAGCGCCGACCCGGCGAAGACGACCACCAACCGGAAGTAATCCAGGGCCCCGTAGCGGCGGGTATCCAGCCTTCCGGACACTGGCTCGGGGATCAGCAAGGTCGTGGTGATGCCAACCAGCGTGGTTGCGGCCATGGCCAGATAGGTCCAGTGCCAAGCCGCAAAGTCATAGTGTTCCGCGGTTGAACCCAGGGCCGCGGCCAGATACAGGGCCCCAGCCCCCGAGATGACCATGCCGATGCGATAACCGGCGATATAGGTCGCCGACATCATGGCCTGGAGGCGGGTCTCCGCCACCTCGATCCGATAGGCATCGATGACGATATCCTGGGTCGCCGCCGAGAAGCCGAGCAGCACCGCCGCCAGGGCCATGTGGGTCAGGCTGCTGCCACCCAGGGCTGGGTCTATGACCGCCATGAGCAGGATGGCACTGGCGATAGCCAGTTGCGACACCAGCAACCAGGCACGCCGACGTCCCAGCCAGCGCGTCAGCATAGGCAAAGGCAGGCGGTCTATGAGGGGGGCCCATACAAATTTGAAGGAGTAGCCCAAGGCCGCCCAGCTAAAAAAGGTCACGGCCCCACGATCCACCCCGGCCTCCCGCAGCCAGAGCGAGAGGGAGGAAAAGATCAGCAGGAGCGGTATCCCCGCGGAAAAGCCGAGAAAACACATGGCAATGACGCGGCTATCGAGGAAGGGACGCCAGGCGGCCCCCCAAGAGCCCTCGGTGGAATTGGGATCGGTCGTCATAAGGGATATCAAGTTCCAAAAAGCGGGCGAAGGAGGTGTCACCAAGGGCTAACTACAACCCTGGGAATCTTCCGTGCAAACCCAATTAAAGGCAACACGAGGCCAGGTCCACAATACCCATGATTTGGATCTTGCCTCCGGAAATTGTCGCCGGCCTATTCCGGGGGACGCGGGCGCATAATCCCTAGATGGCAAGGCTGGGGTCGGGGGTAGGACTGGACAAAGTAAAGAGGGCATATGGATCACCCGCAGCGCTAGGGACCTCTAAATCTGCCCCACGAAGCAGCGAGGCGGCCGGGATGAAGTCTAATAGGATCTTCCCATTAACTGCCGGCAGCGCCAGAATTCGCCCCATCGGAAATAATGAGGTTAACATGATAGTCGAGTCACAACACCAAACCGCTTCCAAACCATCACCTCACCCCCCGTGTGCCTGACCAGCCGGAATTCACAATGCCCGACCCCAATCTCTTTGACGAAGGTGACCCCAGCCAGTGGCGCCTGGCTATCCGGGTCCTGGCCATGCCCGCCGATACCAATGCCGCCGGGGATATCTTTGGCGGCTGGCTGATGTCCCAGGCCGACATCGCTGGAGCCACGGTGGCCGTGCAGGCCGCCGCGGGGCGAGTGGTCACGATTGCGGTCAACGAGTTCCGTTTCGTCTCGCCCGTAGCCGTGGGTGATCTGGTGGACATCTATGCCCGGGTTCAGCGTCTGGGCACCACCTCGGTCAGCGTCGAGATCCGGGCTTGGGCCCGCCGCGAGATGGACCCCGAGAGCCGCCACCATGTCGCCGTCGCCAGCATCACCTACGTTGCGGTAGGGGCAGATGGGCGGCCAAGGCCCATCGCGGCCTCACGCAAGACCCCGTAAATAATAAAATCAATACCCTAAAGGAGAAAGCTATGTTCGAAGCCATCAAGCTTGGCCGCAAGGTCGATAAGGAGACCTTTAACAGCGAACAGGAGGAATTGCGCACCGAGTTGCTTCTGGTCCAGCGCGAACTCCTGCAGACCGATATGCCGGTCATCATCCTCATCGCCGGGGTGGAGGGGGCTGGTAAGGGCGGGGTCGTCAACCGCCTGCACGAGTGGCTCGACGCTCGCGGCCTTCAGACCTTCGCCTATTGGGACGAAACGGACGAGGAACGTCAGCGCCCGCGTTACTGGCGATTCTGGCGCTCCATGCCCCCCCGCGGCGAGATCGCCATCCTCTTTGGCGGCTGGTACCTGGGGCCCTTGGAACATAGGATTCATAACCTCTGCAGCGATGCCGAACTGGACGGCGAACTTAACCGCATCGTCGAATTCGAGCGCATGCTGATCCAGGATGGGGCCCTGATCATTAAATTCTGGTTTCACCTCTCCGAGCAGGAACAGCAGGAACGTCTCAAGGAGTTGGAACGCGACGACCACAGCCGCTGGAAGATGCTGCCGCAAAAGGGCAAGGAACGGGAACACTACGCGCTCTTTGAGTATGTCGCGGAACGCATGATCCGCCACACGGACCGCGGCATCTCTCCCTGGTATCTGATCGAGGCTGAAGACACCCGTTACCGCGACTTGACCATGGGCAAAACCTTGCTCCATGCCATCAAACAGCGCCTGAGTGAGGCCCCTGTCATGGAGCAACCGGCAACCTCGGGCAAACTGTCACTCCCTAACAGCCCTCTTGCCCAGATCACGGTCCTGGATCATCTCGATCTGGGGCAAAAACTGGCCTCGGACATCTATCGTGCTGAATTGGCCAAGCTCCAAAGTGAACTGAACGGTTTGTGCTGGGAGGCCTATAAACAGCGCCGCTCCCTGGTTATCGTGTTCGAAGGTGCCGACGCCGGGGGCAAGGGTGGCGCTATCCGTCGATTTACCAATGCGATCGATGCCCGTCTCTACCGCGCCATCCCCATCGCCGCCCCCACGGACGAGGAAAAGGCCCATCATTACCTCTGGCGCTTCTGGCGGCATATTCCGCGCAACGGCTATATCAGTATCTTCGACCGTTCCTGGTATGGTCGGGTCCTGGTAGAGCGTGTCGAGGGTTTTGCGACGGATGGCGAATGGCGCCGTGCCTACGATGAAATCAATCAGTTCGAGGAACAACTGGTGGAGAGCGGCGTGGTCCTGGTCAAATTCTGGCTCCAGGTCAGTGAAGAGGAACAACTGCGCCGCTTCAAGGAACGGGAGGCAGTACCTTACAAGCAATACAAGATCACCGACGAGGACTGGCGTAACCGCAACAAGGCACCCCTCTATCGCACCGCCGTCAACGAGATGGTGGTCTATACCAGCACGGAATCCGCCTCCTGGACTCTGGTCGAGGCCGATGATAAACCCTTCGCCCGCATCAAGGTGCTGACCACGCTGCGTGACGCCCTCCGCACCGCCCTCGAGGATGGCAAATTCAGCGCCAGCAGCAGTAACGTCGCCTGTACTAGGCGCATGAAGGATGAGGATAAATCGGCTATGGCCAATTCCGGGAAGGAGGGCCCTATTGTTACCGGGAAGGAGAGTCCCGCAAACCCCGGGAAAGAGAACCCACCCCCTTCTGGTAAGGAGAAAAAGGGCAAGAAAGAGCGTTGAGCAACCCGGAGAACCCCATGGATAGCGCAGCATCCCTTGCGGCGGCGAATGCCCGCTGTCTGCTGGCCGTGGCCAATGCCCTGATTGTGGATCAGGGGCTGATCGCCTTCCTCAGGGACCTGGCACCTCAGTGGGGTTCCTCCACTGGCAAGACCCGCTCCTATAGCGGCATGGGAAAACTGGCGGAGGAGGATTCACGCTGCATCCTGCGCGTGGATTCGCGTACCGCTATCCTGCTGAACGAGGCCCTCTACCGACACGCCGGACCCTCCCGTGTCGCGGCGCAAATGGCGGATGCCCTACGGCATCCCGTCATCGATCCAACCAGCACCCAATGCCTGGTAAGCGTTCCCCAGATGGCCCCCTTCGTCATCGGCATCACTCAATACGCCGATGCCGAGGGCCTCACGGTGGCGGCGGACTCCCCCCGCCTCCATCATCGGGTGGTGTCGATCATGCCGGCCTAGGTCAGGAAAGGCGGATCCTGGCCTCAGCCAATCCCGTTAGGGGGCATAATGCTCCTTCACATATTGATCCACCATCTGGATGAAATCCCTTGCAATATCATCCCCCTTTAGCGTGACTGTCTTCTCACCGTCGATGTATACGGGGGCAGCAGGCCGCTCGCCATTGCCGGGAAGGCTGATGCCGATGTTGGCGTGCTTGCTTTCACCCGGACCATTGACGACGCAGCCCATGACGGCTACCCGCATGGAAACCACGCCGGGATAGTCCTGGCGCCATTCCGGCAAACGTTGCCGCAAATGATTCTGGATATCCAGGGCAAGCTGTTGAAAGGCCGTGCTGGTGGTGCGTCCGCAGCCGGGACAGGCCGTAACCTGGGGCGCAAAGGCCCTTAGCTCCAGAGCCTGGAGGATCTCTTGAGCCACCTCAACCTCACGGCTGCGAGGCGCGCCCGGTTCGGGGGTCAAAGAGACCCGTATCGTGTCCCCAATCCCCTCCTGAAGGAGCAGGGCCAGCGCGGCGGTGGAGGCGACGATGCCCTTGGCGCCCATACCCGCCTCGGTCAGGCCCAGATGCAGGGCGTAATCGCCACCCGCGGCCAGACGGCGATAGACGGTAACCAAATCCTGAACCCCGCTCATTTTGCAGGAGAGGATGATCTGATCGCGCCCGAGCCCAATGGCCTCGGCCTGACGGGCACTCTCCAGGGCAGAGGTGACCATGGCCTGGTAAGTCACCTCCCGCACCGACAGTGGCTTGGCCAAACGGCAATTGGCGTCCATGAGGCGCGCCACCAATTCAGGGTCCAGGCTACCCCAGTTGACCCCGATGCGTACTGGCCGGTCATAGCGAAGGGCAAGTTCGATCAGGGTGGCAAACTGGCTGTCGCGCTTCTCACCGCGGCCCACGTTCCCCGGATTGATGCGGTACTTGGCCAGGGCCTGGGCGCATTCGGGGTAATCGCTGAGCAGACGGTGACCGTTAAAGTGGAAGTCCCCGATCAGAGGAACCTTCAGGCCCCGGGCGTCCAAGGCCTCGCGAATGGCCGGGACCGCGCGGGCAGCCTCTTCGTTATTGACCGTGATGCGCACCAACTCCGAACCCGCCCGGGCCAAGTCCGAGATCTGGCGTACGCTGGCGACGACATCGGCGGTGTCCGTGTTGGTCATGGACTGGACTACCAGGGGTGCGCCGCCCCCGATCTGGATAGGACCGACCCGAACGGCGGTGGTGGCATGACGCAGCGAGGACATATCTTACCTATCAGTAGCTTGAATAAAGTTCTTAAGGCCTGGGCGAGGGTTGGTCCTCCCTTTAGGGCAAGGGCGATCTCAGCCCCTGGATCAAGTCCAGGTAGTCCGGTTCGTCCGGACCTATGAAGCCATGGCGGATCAGAAAGTCGATAATGACCAGATTGCAGTTGATCTTGAAGTCGTCGGTATCCCGGACCCTAGCCATCACCTCCGCGACGGGTAGTAACTCGAACCCCGCCACCTCGCCATCCGTGTTGACCGGTTGGAATTCCTCTGGCAACTCCAGGTCATAGCAGTACATGACATCGGGTTTGAGGCCATGCGGACCCTCCACGCAATAGGTCACGGCCCCTACCGCCACCGCCCTTGACGACAGGGAATCCGGCATCCCCGCCTCTTCCCGGCACTCCTTGCGGATGTTCTCGGTCAGACCCAAACCCCATGGCAGACCACCCGCGGCGAGATTGTCCAGATGGTCGGGATAGACGCGCCGGTCGGCGGCGCGGCGCGCAATCCACAGCATGATGCCGTCCCGAGATCGCACAAAACCGTTGAGATGCTGACCGTAAGCCCTTATCCCGAAATAGGGCGCGGCGGAACGGTCGATAAGCAGGCGCGGGTGGAGCCTTTCCCTGGCCGCAACCGGGTACCGCTCCCCATGGATATGGCCGATGGCACCCTTGGCATGCAGGTCCACGAGGAGTCCGTGCAGTAACCGGGATCGCTCCTCCAGGTCCGTGGCGGCATGAATCCACTCCACGCCCTCCTCTCCCGCGCTCAGGATTTCTGGCCAATCCCTCAGATGGGGGACAAAGTCGCGTCGGATCAGACCGACCTGTTCCCCCTCGACGCGAAAGGAGACGAATTGCCTCGGGTCCCAGCGGTTGCAGGCACGAATGTGGTCCAGGTAGCTCATGGGTAAAAGATCATGCGGAATGGCAATGGATAAGTGATTCCAACCGGCAACAGGCCGGGTGAAGACAGACCATGGATCGGCTCACCAAAACCCGAGGATCCCCTACTCCTCCGCCTTGGCCGCCGCCCAGAGCCGCTCCATCTCAGCCCTGTTCTCAACTCCAGGCACACGGCCCTGGGCGTGGAGGGCCTGCTCGATATATCGAAAGCGGCTTTCGAAACGATGGTTGGCGACGCGTAACGCCTGCTCGGCATCTACCCCCAGATGGCGGGCGAGGTTGACGGCGACGAACAGCAGGTCACCCACCTCATGGACGCGGGCCTGATGGTTGACCCCCTCCACCAGGGTCGCGGCGCACTCCTCCACCTCCTCCCTGACCTTGTCGAGCACCTCCGTGGCCCTGTCCCAGTCGAAGCCGCCCCGCGCCGCACGTCGTTGCAGCTTTTCCGCCCGTACCAGGGCCGGCAGTGCCTGGGCCACGCCATCGAGCAAACCTTGCGGGCTTGCGGCGGCCTTATGGGACCGTTCCTCGGCCTTGATCCTCTCCCATTGCGCCGTCACCGCTGACGCATCCTCGAGTTCCATCTCGGCAAAGACATGAGGATGACGCCGTATCATCTTGGCACATATGGCATCCACGAGCTGTGTGAAATCGAAAAGACCAGCCTCTTGACCCAGGCGCGCCTGAAAGGCGATCTGGAACAGGAGATCACCCAACTCATCGCGCAGCCCAACCATATCCCCCTGGTCGATGGCCTCGGCAACCTCATAGGCCTCCTCCAGAACATAAGGCAGCAGGCTGCGAAAATCCTGCTGCCGATCCCAGGGACAGCCCCCGGTGGGATCACGCAACCGTTCCAGGATCTTTAGCAGATCATCTAGGCCATAGGTCCCCCTCTCGACCACCACCCCGGCCTAAAACTGCCCAGTACGCAGCAAGACCAGGGTGCAGGCCCGCTCGCTGGGGATACCCGCCTGGCTCAGGGCCTCCTCGAGTTCCGGCGATTCCGTACCGGGGTTGAGGATTACCCGACCGGGGGTCAAGGCAACGATGTCCTCAATCAAGCTCCGACTGCGCTCAGGCCCGACATAAAGCGTCAGGGTATGGACCGGATCCCGGATGGCACCAAGATGAGGAACTACCGGAATTCCGTCGATCTGATCGAAATTGGGATGGACCGGCACTACCCGGTAGCCCATGTCATCCAGCAGCCGCAGGGCCTGGTAGGCATAACGCGCCGGCTTGGGGCTGGCCCCCAGAATCACGACGGCATGTTCAGAGGGGGTAAGAGGTAACTGCACGCGAGCACCTGAAGGTCTATCCACGATGGCGCCATGTTAGCGAAGCGGGGGATCAGGGTCCATTCCGCCTTGGGGCGTTTCCCAGCACCCCAGCCTAGAGGACCAGGCTCGGCTAACTTGCTTCACACAGATACCCACGCACGACTCTCGCCAAGCAGCCCAACCAGGCCGGCGATAACCTCGCTGGTCGCCTTCAGGCACTATTCGGCTGGCCCGTTAGAGGCCCTCATCAGAAGCCACGCCAGGCTGCCACGCCAGGCTTGACGGCCCGCAACCCCATCCGGATAATGTGCAGCCTGCATAAGCGCCCGTAGCTCAGTTGGATAGAGTATCTGGCTACGAACCAGAGGGTCGGGAGTTCGAATCTCTCCGGGCGCGCCATAAAAAAA
>CAZFZB010000089.1:0-11685 GCA_964523415.1 uncultured Chromatiaceae bacterium
TCAGGAAACCCGCTCGAAATCCACGGCGACCACCTTGAACTCGGGGGTGAGGGTGAATTCGTCGCCCACGTCACTGGTCAGGTGGTTGATGAAGGCATCGGGGAAATGGAAGGTGGTGAAGAGAACGCCCGGTAGGACGATCTCTGAGAGCGCGACCCGCAGCGAGGTCTCGGACCGGGGGGAGCGGAGGCGGACCTGGTCGCCGTCGGCGATGCCCTTGGCCTGGGCGTCATCGGGGTGGACATAGAGGAGGTCCTCCCGGATCAGTTCAGTGTTAGGGGTGCGGCGGGTCATGGTGCCGCTGTTGTAATGCTCCAGCAACCGGCCCGTGGTCAGGATGAAGGGGTAATGGGCCCCATGCGCCTCAAGTTCCGCCGTCTCCTCGAAACCCCAGACCTGGAAGCGGCCCAGGCCGCGCTTGAAGGTCTCGCGATGCAGAATGGCGGTATCGGTGCCATCCACGGCCACGGGCCATTGTTTGCCCTGGTCGCCCAGTTCCTCCCAGCGGACCCCCTGAAAGAAGGGGACTATGCCAGCGATCTCCTGCAACAGGTCCGGCGCCGAGTAGGGTGCCTGGGGATAACCCATGCGCCTCATCAGGGCGATGACGATGTGGCCATCGGGCCTGGTGCCGGCCAGGGGGGGTATGACTCGCCGGACCCGTTGCACCCGGCGTTCGGCATTGGTGAAGGTGCCCTCCTTTTCGAAAAAGGACGAGGCAGGGAAGACGACGTCCGCCAGTTGGGCCGTGTCGGTGAGGAAGAGTTCCTGAACTACCAGGAATTCCAGACCAGAGAGGGCGTGACGGACCTGGCAGCTGTTGGGGTCGGTACGCAACAGGTCCTCGCCCATGACCCACAGGGCCTTGAGGTCGCCCCGGGTGCTGGCGGCGAACATCTCGGGAATCTTGTAGCCAGGCTTGGCGGGGAAAGGGACGCCGTAGAATTTTTCGTAGCGGGCCTGGGCCTGGGGGTCGTCCACCGCCAGGTAGCCCGGACCCTGGTGGGGCTGGACGCCCATGTCGGCGGCACCCTGGACATTGTTCTGTCCCCGCAGGGGGTTGACCCCTGTGCCGGGCCTCCCGAGGTTGCCGGTCATGAGGGCGAGCGCGGTGATAAGGGCGACGGCCTTGGTGCCCTGCCAGTGCTCTGTGACGCCCAGGCCGTGAAACGCCATGGCTGCCGGGGCGCTGGCATAGGCGCAGGCGGCGGGCTGGATCAGATCCCAAGGGACACCGCAGACGCGGGTCTGGGCGGCGATATCCAGGCCCCGCAGGTGAGCGGCGAAATCGGCCCAGCCCTCGGTGCGACGGGCGATGAAGTCCTTATCGATAAGGCCGGCATCGAGTATGGCGCGGGCGAACAGGTTGAGCAGGGCCAGGTTGGTCCCAGGCCGCGGGCGCAGGTGGTATTGGGCGTAGCGAGCCAGGTCGGTGCGCAGGGGGTCGATGATGATCAGGGGCACGCCGCGCTGGACGACCGCCTTGATCCGGGCCCCCGTGACCGGGTGTGCCGCGGTGGGATTGGCGCCAATGATGAGAATGCAGGCCGTCACGTCGAGGTCAGCCACCGAATTGGTAGCCGCGCCGGTGCCCAGGGTCCACTGCATGCCGAGGGCCGTGGGGGCATGGCAGACCCGGGCGCAGCCGTCGATGTTGTTGGTGCCGATCACTACCCGGAAGAACTTCTGCATCAGATAGTTTTCTTCGTTGGTGCAGCGGGCGGAGGAGATGCCCGCCAGGGCATCCGGGCCATGGCGATCCTTGATCTCCTGGAAGCGGCGTGCGCAGTAGTCCAGGGCCTGGTCCCAGGTTGCCGGCTGGAGTTGGCCATCCCTGCGGATCAGGGGCTGGATCAACCGATCGGGGTGGCAGTGGAACTCGAAGGCGAAGCGGCCCTTGACGCAGCTGTGGCCCCGGTTGACGGCGGCCTGCTCGACGCCCTGTATCCCCTGGATCCGGTCATCCCTGACCCTGACCTCCAGGTTGCAGCCGACGCCGCAGTAGGTGCAAATGGTAGGGACCAGCCGGTCGAAAGGGGCGGTTTTGGTGCCGTAGCGGTCGGTCAGGGCGTTGGTGGGGCAGGTCTGGACGCAGGCCCCGCAAGCGACGCAGGGGGAGTCGCGGAGGCGCTGGTCTGCCCCGACGATGACCCGTGCCTCGATCCCGCGTCCGGCAACCGCCAGCACCTGACCCGCCTGAAGTTCGTCGCAGGCACGCACGCACCGGAAGCAGCCGATGCACTCCGCCATGTCGGCCCGGATGTAAGGATGGTCGAGGTCCGGGGCCGGGGCGGGGTGGCGGGCGCCAGGCGGATAGCGCACCGCCGGGATGCCGAGGGCGGCCAGGGTGCGCTGGAATTCGGTCGGGAGCCGGCCCGGGGCTGGATGGAGGCGCGTGGAAGGGTAATCGGAAAGCAGGAGTTCGAGGATGTTTCGCCTTAGCCGCTGGATTCCCGCGCTGGAGGGGTAGAGGTACTGACCCGGGGCGACCGGGGTGTGGCAGGAGGCCAGCACCCGGGTGGGGCCGCCCTTGACCTTGGCTACCGCCACCGAGCAGAGACGACAGGAGCCGTAGTTTTCCAGGTTATCGGCCTGGCAAAGGGTGGGGATGAGATCCCGGCCCCGGTGCCGGCGCACGTACTCGAGTATGGTCTCGCCGGGGTTGATGGCGTAAGGCTTGTTATCGATGTAGGCGGCGTTGTCCATGTCCTGGATCCTTGGCAGTTGATATGTCCCATGAATCACCCTGGTCCGGTGACGACCAGGACCGACTCACCGGTGCGGTTGGGCGGGCCACCCAGATCCTTGCCTGGTCAGGCGGCGAGGAACAGGGGAGCGAGTTCGTCGCCAAAGTAGGTCAGGGCATTGCGAATCGGCAGGGGTAGCCCACCCCCAAGCCCGCAGAGGGAACCCTGCTCCAGGGTATCGAGCAGGTCATCGAAGAGGTTGGGGTCGATGGGGCGGCCCTGGTGGAGGGCACCCTCGAGCAACTCCTGACCACGCCGCGAGCCGATGCGGCAGGGAAAACATTTGCCACAGGACTCTCGCGCCGCGAAGGCGAAGAGGTGGGAGAGGAGGTGGGCTATCGGTAAGGACGTGGGAATGGCGATGATGCTGGCGTGGCCGAGCATGAAGCCCGCGCGAGCGAAGGCCTCGAAGTCGAGGGTCAGAGAATCCACCTGAGAGATAGGGACCAAGCCCCCCAGGGGGCCACCGATCTGGAAGGCCTTGACGGGGTAGCGGGTGCCGCCACCCAGGTCGTCGAGAACCCGGCTCAGCGGGGTTCCCATGGGCACCTCGTAAACGCCGGGGCGGTTGAAGCCGCCGTCCAGGGAGACCAGTTTGGTGCCGGTACAGGATGCCAGGCCCTGGGCCGCGTAGGCCCCGCCACCCTTCGTTAGGATATAGGGCAGATTAGCCAGGGTCTCCACGTTACTGAGCAGGGTGGGTTTCCCGAACAGGCCCTGCGTGGTGGGGAAGGGGGGCCGGACCCGGACCTCGGGTCTCAGGCCCTCGATGGAGTTGAGCAGGGCCGTCTCCTCGCCGCAGACGTAGGCCCCGGAGCCGGCGATGACCTGGAAGCGGAAGGAGGGCAAGGCCCCACCCTGGTCATCCCCGGGAAGACCCAGGGCATCCCATTCCCCGATGGCCGCCCTGATGGCCGCGAGCGACTCGGGGTACTCGCCCCGGATGTAGAGGACGCCGGTATCCGCACCGATGAGGGCGCCTATGGCCATCATGCCGGCCAGGACCGCATGGGGGCGCTCCTCTAGCAGCCACTTGTCGGAGTAGGCCCCCGGGTCCCCTTCGTCCGCATTGCAGACCACATATTTCTGATCGCCAGGGGCCGAGCGGGCGGCCTCGACCTTGAGGTGGAAAGGGAACCCGGCCCCACCCCGGCCGCGTAGCCTCGATGCCCGGATCGCCTCTAGGGCGGGGCCCGGCCTCCCCACCAGGCCGAGCAGGGGGGCGTAATAGGCCCGGATGTCTGGTATCGGGGCGAGGAGGATCGGCGGTGCGGCCAGGGTCCCGGTGGGAACGGGCTTGGGGCCGGGCGGCGTGGCGCCGGGCTGGCCCAGCAGGGCCAGGTCCTCCCGGCTCCAGGTGGCCTGATCGACAAGGTAGGCGTCATTGCGATGGCAATGGCCGAGGCAAGTGACGTGACCCATCTCGGCCTCACCGAAATGGTGGGACAGGGCGGCCCGGAGGCTTGCCTGCCTTCCGGACACCAGGCAGGCGGTACCCTCGCACAGCAGGACCTTCTTCCCAGCCCGCTCGAGGTGAGGGAAATCGTAACAGCTGCTGGCCCCGATCAGACTGGCCTCGCCGACCAGGAATTCTTCCGCGATCTCGGCGAGAGGACGGCGATCGAGGGACCGGGCGGCCCGCTGAGTCTCCAGGTACAGGCTCTTATCCAGACCCTTCCTAGCCGAAAGGCCCCTGAGGTTTCGTGACACGCGGGGTTAGGGACGGGCTGGGGCAGGGAGGGGCATCATTCCGCCCGGCGGGGCCGGCGCACGTCGATCAGCTTGGCGCTGCCGGCCTCCAGGTGTTGCCAGTCATCCGGCATCGCCAACCGGGCAATGGCGGCGGTAGGCAGGAGTTTGCCATCGGGGGGGGGCTCCACCTCGTCCCCCAGCAGATAGCGCATCAGATCCTCCATGCCTGGATTGTGGCCGACGAGCATGACTACGCGCGGTTTGCTCTGGCACTCGGCGAGGGCCGCGAGCAGGGCGGAGACCTCGGCGGCATAGAGATCCTCGTCCCACCGGATCTTCTTTTTGTCGTAATCCATGGCCTCGCACACCAGGACCGCAGTCTCCTTGGCGCGTTCGGCGGGCGAGCTGATCACCCGGTCGGGGACCAGCCCCTCTTCCGCCAGCCAGGCGCCGACGCCGGGGGCATCCTTACGGCCACGCTTGGCCAGGGGGCGGTCAAAATCGCTGAGAGCGGCTGTTTCCCAGTCGGATTTGGCATGGCGCAGTAACAGGAGTTCTCTAGACATGATGAAACTGGCGACCTCAGTGACAGAATGCCGATGTTTTACCATAGCCCCGATTGGCCTGTCACCGTCTCTCCTCCTGGTTTAGGTCCCGCCCTGGCCCCGTAACGCCCTCAATGCCAGACTGCCAGGAGCCGCTCGATCATCCCCAGGGCCTGGCTCAGGTAGCCGGCGCCAAACAGGTTGAGATGGTTGAGGATATGGTAGAGGTTGTAGAGATCCCGACGGTGTTGGTAGCCAGGAGCGAGGGGCCAGGCCTCGCGATAGGCAGCCTGAAAGTCGGGACCGAAACCCCCGAAGAGTTCCGTCATGGCCAGGTCTGCCTCGCGGTCCCCGTAATAGACCGCCGGATCGAAGAGGACGGGCTGGCCCTTGGCGTCGAAGGCCATGTTGCCACTCCAGAGGTCGCCGTGCAGCAGGGATGGCAGGGGGGCATGTTCGATGAGTGCCGGGCATTCTTCTACCAACCGCCAGCCCCGGTCCTGGAGACGGCCGCCGAAACCCTGGGTCAGGGCCAGGTCGAGCTGAGGGCCCAGGCGTCTCGTTTGCCAGAAGCGCACCCAGTCCCGGTCCTCGCCATTGGCCTGGGGTGTGGAGCCTATGAAATTGTCCCGGTTCCAACCGAAGTGGGTCTGGCCGTGGCGGTGGAGATGGGCGAGTTGGCGGCCGGCCTCGGCCCCGCCACCCCGCCCCGGTTGGCCGAAGGGGAGGTGCTCCAGGACCAGGAAGGCCTGATCCCCCGCCAGGCCCGCTCCCAGGGGGATGGGTACCCTGATGGCCTCGGCCGCCGCCAGGGCCTCCAGCCCAGCCGCCTCCGCCTGGAACATGTCGAGTCGTTCGGCGGCGTTGAGCTTGACGAACCAGGACCCCTTGCCATCCCGGAGCACGAAGGCGCGGTTGATGCAGCCCCCCCCGACCTCCTGGATGGCTCCCGGTTGGCAGGCCTGGCCGGTATGGGCCCTGATGTGGGCCGAGATTTGGTTCCAGTCGGTCATGAGCATGGGCCTCCGTCATAAGGGTTGGGTAGCCCCTTGTCCCGCCTCGGGGGCGGGCGGGCCCGGGAGATCACCAAGGGTCCCTGAAGTCAAGATTCTTGTGCACAGGGTTGGTCATGGATTCATCAGGGGCTTGACCCTCGATTCCCCATTCGGGCCAAGAGTTATCAACCTAATGAATATAAATAAGTTATTTGATTGTAAAGATTTTGGCCAATCTAGCGCGAACCCAGTATTTTCGCCACTTCCGGGCGCTTTCCCCACCCTTTCCCACAGACTTATTCACAGGCGATGGGGATAAGCGGATTTTCCGCCCAATTCCCAAACGGTTGCCGGATGTTCGCCATCTCGGGTCGAGAAAATCGCCCCAACCGCCTTGCCGCCCCTGGCCCTGAGGGCCCCCGTCAATGGCGTAGAATGCCCTTGCCGGACCCACCCCTTCCGCCTCTTGCTAAGAGCCCGTGCCGAGCATCATGCCTGAAGAGCCCGTCCTAATCCTGCGTATCGCCGTGCCGGTCCCCGTGCCGGGGCTCTTCGATTACCTGCCACTGGAGGGGGAGGGTCCCGAACCCCAGCCAGGGATGCGTGTCCTGGTCCCCTTTGGCCACCGGGTGCGGGTGGGCATGATCGTCGCCCTGGCCCAGGAGACGGAGCAGGAGCGGGACAGGCTCAAGCCCATCCTGGCGCTGCCCGACCCCAGGCCCCTGCTGGGCGCCTCGGACCTGGAACTCATTCTCTGGGCGGCGGACTATTATCGCCAGCCGCCAGGCGAGGCCCTCTTCTCCGCCCTGCCGGCCCGGTTGCGACGGACCGAACCCCTCCTGGAGTCGGCCACGCCGGGACGGCCGGGGTGGCGCTTGACGACCCTGGGCCGCGCCCAGGCCCCCGGGCCTCGCGCACGCCGTCAAGCCGAGATCCAGCATCTCTTGTCCGAGCACCCTGGGGGTCTCGATGAGGCCGGTCTACGGGCGCGCCTGGGGGAGATCAGGGCGCCCCTGCGCACCCTGGCCGAGCGCGGCTGGATCGAACCCTGCCTAATGCCGAATGATGAGGGGTCCAGGGTCCTGGCCTCCGGGCCGGAACTCAACGCCCATCAGACCGAGGCCGTCGCAGCGGTGAGCGCCGCCCTGGGCCGGTTCCAGCCCTTTCTGCTGGAGGGGGTCACCGGCAGCGGCAAAACCGAGGTCTATATCCGCCTCCTGATGGCGGTGCTGGCGGCGGGGGGGCAGACCCTGCTGCTGGTGCCGGAGATCGGGCTCACCCCCCAGTTACGGACGCGCCTGGCGCACCGCTTTCCAGGCCGTCTGGCGATCCTGCACTCGGCCCTTCAGGCTACGGAGCGGCAAAGGGCCTGGCAGGCGGCGGCCAGCGGTGCGGCGGATCTGGTGCTGGGCACCCGCTCAGCGGTCTTCGTGCCCCTGCCGCGCCTGCGACTCATCCTGGTGGACGAGGAACACGACCCCTCCTTCAAGCAGCAGGAGGGCTTCCGCTACTCGGCCCGGGACCTGGCGGTGCGGCGCGCCCAACGCGTCGGCTGCCCCCTGGTATTGGGCTCGGCGACCCCCTCTCTGGAAAGCCTGCGCAACGTCGAGATCGGCCGCTATCAGCGGCTGGAGTTACCCGAACGGGCCGGCACCGCCGCCCCGCCGACCCTGGGCCTGCTCGACATCCGCGCCCAGCCATTGCGCGGCGGCTTGTCCCCGGTACTGATCCGGCTGATGAGCGAGCAGTTTGATGCGGGCAATCAGGTGCTCCTCTTTCTCAACCGGCGGGGTTTCTCGCCAGTGCTGACCTGCCATGAGTGCGGTTGGGTCGGGGATTGCCCCCACTGCGACGCCCGTTTGACCCTCCACCTGGCCGACAACCGCCTCTGGTGCCACCATTGTGGTCTGACCCGCTCCCTCCCCGTCGCCTGCCCCCGGTGTGGGGGGCTGGACATCCGGGCCCTGGGCCAGGGCACCGAGCGCCTCGCGGGCGAGTTGCAGGCCCTGTTTCCGGACATTCGCGTGGCACGGGTGGATCGCGACAGCACCCGCCGCAAGGGCGAGTTGGATCGGCTCCTGGCGGCAGCCCGCGCCGGTGACTACCCCCTCTTGGTGGGCACGCAAATGCTGGCCAAGGGCCACCACTTTCCCCGGGTCACCCTGGTCGGCATCCTGGATGCGGACAACGGCCTCTATGGCTCCGATTTCCGTGCCGCCGAGCGCATGGCCCAACTAGTGATCCAGGTCGCCGGCCGCGCCGGTCGGGCGGACAGGCCCGGACGGGTGCTGCTCCAGACCCATCACCCTGACCACCCCCTGCTCCAGACCCTGCGCTGGCGGGGCTACCCGGCGTTTGCCAGCGCCGCCCTCCGCGAGCGCCGGGAGGCCAGCCTGCCACCCTTCACCCATCAAGCCCTGTTGCGGGTCGATGCCGCCGATCGGGAGGCCTCTCTGGGTTGGCTGCACCTGGCCCGGGCGGCGGCGGGTCCCCTCGCCGGCGGGCGTCTGAGCCTGTTTGGCCCCGTGCCCGCCCCCATGGAGCGGCGGGCCGGTCGCTATCGGGCCCAACTCCTGGTGCAGACCCCGGGGCGAACCGAGTTACAGTCCTTCCTCGCCGCCTGGGTACCCCACCTCTACGGCATCAAGGGGCCAGGCAACTGCCGCTGGTCCCTCGACGTAGACCCTCAGGAGATGTTCTGACGCATTGTTGTGACGCATTGTCGGTTCGAATCCTGTTATCCTTTAACTTCCGCCTTTCGCGGGTCCCCTGGGACCTGGCCCTCCCCATCCAGCCGTCATAGCCAACCCGAATGAAGCAACAGGTCAAGGAACTCCTCGCAACCGCATGGCAGCACCTGGTCACGACTGGTCAGGTCGCTGGCGGGGACCTCCCCGATCCCCAGGTGGATCGCACCCGCGACCCCACGCACGGGGATTTCGCCACCAATCTGGCCCTGGTCATGGCCAAGGCCGCTAGCGGCAAGCCCCGTGACCTGGCGGCCCTTCTGGTCGCGGCCCTGCCGGCCTCGGACCTGATAGCCCGTACCGAGATCGCCGGCCCTGGCTTCATCAACTTCTTTCTCGCCCCTGGGGCCCATCTGGGTCTGATCCCGACCATCCTCACCGCCGGGCCCGACTTTGGACGAAGCCGAATCGGCGCCGGCAAGCGGGTCCAGGTCGAGTTCGTCTCCGCCAACCCCACCGGGCCCCTGCACGTGGGTCATGGCCGGGGCGCGGCCTATGGCGCTGTGGTGGCAGACCTGCTCGCCGCCGTCGGCTTCAATGTCCATCGCGAGTATTACGTTAACGATGCCGGCCGTCAGATGGACATCCTTGCCACCTCGCTGTGGCTGCGCTACTTGGAACTGACCGGAGAGGACATTCCCTTCCCCAGCAACGGCTACAAGGGCGACTATGTCTGGGACATGGCCGCCACCCTGCACCGCGAGCATGGGGACGCCTATCGGTTCGGCGCCGAGGAGGTCTTTGCCGCCATTCCGGCGGACGAGCCCGCGGGGGGCGACAAGGAACTCCACATCGATGCCCTGGTGGCGCGGGCCAAGGCACTGCTGGGGGACAACCGCTACCGCTACGTCTTCGAACTGGGCCTCAACACCATCCTCGACGACATTCGCGACGACTTGGCCCACTTCGGGGTGGTCTATGACGAGTGGTTCTCGGAACGCTCCCTGACCGAGAAGGGCGCGGTCAATCAGGCCCTGGAGCGGCTGCGCGCCGCTGGCCACCTCTACGAACGGGACGGGGCCCTCTGGTTTCGCGCCACCGATTTCGGGGACGAGAAGGACCGGGTGGTGGTCCGCGATAACGGCCAGACCACCTACCTGGCATCGGATATCGCCTACCACATGGACAAGCTGGAGCGCGGCTTCGACCGGGTCATCGACATCTGGGGCGCCGATCATCACGGCTATGTGCCGCGCATCAAGGGCGCCCTCCAGGCCCTGGGCGACGATCCCGCCAAACTCGACGTCCTGCTGGTCCAATTCGCCATCCTCTACCGGGGCGGTGAGCGGATGCAGATGTCCACCCGTTCCGGAGAGTTCGTGACCTTGCGCGAGCTGCGCAAGGAGGTGGGACGCGATGCCGCCCGCTTCTTCTACATCATGCGCCGCTGTGAGCAGCACCTGGATTTCGACCTCGACCTGGCCAAATCCCAGTCCAGCGACAACCCCGTCTATTACGTCCAGTATGCCCATGCCCGTATTTGCAGCGTCCTGCGCCAGGCGGCGGACAAGGGGCTGGCGGTGGAACCCAGTCCGGGGGTGACGAATCTGGATCGCCTGACGGAGACCCACGAGCAGGATCTGCTCAAGACCCTGGCCCGCTACCCGGAACTGGTAGAGGAGGCGGCCCTCAGCGAGGAACCCCACCAGATCACCCATTATCTGCGCGACTTGGCCAACGGCCTCCACACCTACTACAACGCCCACCCCTTCCTGGTTCCGGACGCCGCCCTGCGGGATGCCCGGCTCAAGCTCATCCTGGCGACCCGGCAGGTATTGCGTAATGGCCTCAACCTGATTGGCGTCTCGGCGCCGGAGACCATGTGACATGGCGCGGGAAACCACCCCAGGTCCGGCCCCCAGGCCCCGCCATCGCCGCAATGGCTCCTGCTTTTTCCTCTTCCTCATCGGCGGTCTGCTTGGCGCCCTCGCGGTGGCCGTCGCCTGGATGATCGACAGCCGCGGCACCCCCGCCAACCCGGCCACCGCCAATGCCCAGCGCCCGGCCCACACCCAGCCCAAACCGCGTTATCAGTACCCCACCATCCTTCCGGAACTGGAGGTGGTGGTCCCCAACGAGGACACCACCGACCGTCCGCCGGCCCTGCCTCCGCCTCCCCCCACGCCGGAGGAACTCAAGGCCCTCGCCAAGGCCGCCGCCAACCCGCCGCCCACCAAGCCCGGCGTGAAGGAACCCGTCAAGCCAGGTACGAAGGAGGCCGCCAAGCCGGGTGCAAAGGAGGCCACCAAGCCAACTGGCAAGGAGACGGCCACTACCCAAGGCAAGGAGGCCGCCAAGACGACCACGGCGGCCAAGACACCCGAGAAGCCACCAGCCAAGGCCACCGAACCGCCGGCGAAACCGCCCGAACCCCCGGCCGCCGGGGGCGATGGCGAGACCTACGTACTCCAGGTCGCCTCCCTGTCCACCCCCGAGGAGGCTGAACGTTACAAGGCCAAACTCGCCCTGCAGGGCATCTCCGTGAGCATCCAGCAGGCCAACATCGACGGCAAGACCCACTATCGTGTCCGCTCCGCCCCCATGAAGGGTCGCGAAGCTGCCAACAGCGCCAGGTCGCAGATGGTGAGCAAGGGCCTGTCACCCATGATGATCAAGCTCAAGTAGGCCCTAGCCCCGTTCCCGGCCGGCGGGGTCGCCCTGCCTCCGGGAGGCGTCCGACTCTCCCTCGCCCGGTCAGGGTTTCGTCGTTGCTGCCACGATTCACTCCCCGGGGGCGGTCACCCCTCCTCGAACTCGGCGGATGAGAACTTGAGCACCTGGCAGTTTTCCCGCACGGATGGCCTCGTCGATGCGGGTGAGCTTTTGCTTTTGGAGGCTGCCGCCGCAGTCTGGTAAGAGAGGGTGAGGGCGTCGGTGCCGATCTGTCCGAGATGGGCGTTCGGTACCCTACACCAGATCGAACCGCTCGAATTCCATGCTGAACTGGCCACGGCCCTGG
>CAZFZB010000090.1:0-11477 GCA_964523415.1 uncultured Chromatiaceae bacterium
CATTCACATCTCCACCTTGGCACATCGATGCCGCTTCGGGTAGGGGCGACCATCCATTAGAGCCGGGGGGCTTACCTCACGGAGTTACAATGCAAATATCGAGGAGCGAACCATGTCTGATTGGGTTTACAAAATTATTGAAGTCGTCGGTACCTCGAGTATCGGGACCGATGCTGCCATCCATAATGCCATCACAACCGCTGCCAAGAGCATCCGGCATATCGACTGGTTCGAGGTAGTAAAAACCAGTGGCCACGTCGTGGACGGTAAGGTGGCCCACTTTCAGGTTACCCTGAAGATCGGCTTTCGGCTCGAAAACGACTGAGGGAGTGAGCATGAGCGAACTGTTGCCTTTATTGGGCATCGCGGGGGCGCTGGCAGTGGGCACTGTGACACCAGGACCCAGCTTTGTCACGATCGCCCGCATGGCTGTCGCTTATGGTCGTGCGGAGGGGTTAGCCGCATCCGTGGGCATGGGCATAGGCGGCGTCACCTTCACCCTGCTGGCCCTACTCGGCCTACAGACACTCTTGCTGAAGCTGCCCACCCTCTATCTGGCCTTTCAGGTAGTTGGCGGTATCTATTTGATCTATCTTGGTATGCGCATCTGGTTGGGAGCTAAGGAGACGCCCGGGGAAGCGGTCGCGCCCCAGAACTTCAGCCCGTCATCCCTAACCCGGGCCTTGATCCTGGGTCTGGCCACGCAACTCAGTAACCCGAAGGCGGCCATTGTTTACGCCGCCATCTTTGCCGCCTTCCTGCCGCAAGGCACTTCCCTGGAAATCGGCGTCATGATCGTCATCCTGGTCTTTATCCTGGAAACGGGTTGGTATGGTTTGGTCACCTGTGCCATGTCCTCCCAGGGGCCACGTCAGGCATATCTGAGTGGCAAGGCCTGGATCGACCGGTTGGCTGGAGGCATCATGGTTGCGCTGGGTTCGAAACTGGCGCTTTCCGCCAATATCCCCTGACAACCGCCGCCCGACCCTTGTTGGCAGCCTCCTGTGCCAGTGCCTGTGAGTGCCAGGATCGGCTCAAGATCAGATCACAAACCGGTTGCGCCGGGTAGGGAAACGGAATCCTCCTGACGCCCACCTGCATCAGGGCAAGAGACGGATGGTATCAGCTACCTCGCGGCTAAAATCGGCGAGGGTGGCGCTGAGCGCCGAGACCTTGGCATCCTGATCAACGCGGTCAAAGGACCGTCGATAGTCGGATTCGCGCACGGCGAGGGCCACCTCAGCATTGGAATCCAAGAGGGCCCAGCGCACCTTGAGCGAGGCCTGGCCTTCGTTATCGGCCTCGAATCGCAGGATATTGACGGCCAGGCGATACCGGACAGGTAGCTTGAACTCACTGGACAGGACAACAACGCGGCTGGTACCCAACAGATAGGCGAGGTTTTCACCGAGGGTGTTGGCAATGTCGTCGCGCAAGGAACCGCCCCAGCGCTGGAATTCGTCAACCTCGATCCGCTGAGCCCCAACGCCAGAAACCATTTGCGGCCTATCCAGATAATCAGGCAGGGCTAGGGGGCCTATCCCCAGACTGATCCCTCCCTCCAGGAGGGTCCCCTGGCGGGCTTTGGCCTCTGGCAAAGGTGACAGAATATAAAAACTGGATGCCGGTGAGGAGGCGCAACCAATAATCAGGGCCTGGCAGGCCATCAATAGGGCGTTTTGGAGAAACCTGAGCCCCTTCATTTGGCACCCTTGCCCTTGATCAGGGCCTCCGGATGGCGTTCCAGGTAGTCTGCCATTTCCCGAATAGAGCGGGCTGCGGTGGAAAGTTCCGTCAGGGCCCGCCTGAGATCACTAGAGAAAGGGGTGTCCGGAGCGACGACACCCTGGGCTGCCTTGAAGGTGGCGCGTACCTGTTCCGCCGCCTCACCAAGTTTCGGCAAGGTCTGTTCGTCGACCTTGCTGGCCGTGACGCGAAATTGCTTGAGGGCACCATTCAGTTCGGTCAGGGCGTTAGTCAGGCTATCGGAATTGAGGATGCCTTTGGCACCCTTGATGGCGTCGCGTAAGTCCTTACCGATCTCTTCCATGGGAATGGCTTCAAATTTACCAAGTAATATGCTGATTTTGTTAGTTATGGCATCAAGGGGAGCTCGTACGGTCGGCAGTACGGTTAAATCCCCTTTCTGGCCAAGGATCGCGGCTGGAGCGGTGGGGTGAAAGTCGAGATCCACATAGAGCTTGCCCGTCAGCAGGCTGGCTGACTTCAGCTGGCCGCGCAGACCGTTTGCCACCAGTTCCGCCATCATGTCCTTTTCCTCCAGGTCATGAATATCCTGAACCTCATCGATACGTTCGGGCTCGAGTTCGATGAGGACAGGAATCTTGAAGTTGCGATTATGGATGTCAAAATCGAGCCGGATATCCAGAACTTTGCCGATTCTGATCCCACGCACCATGACCGGGGCACCAATTTCAAGGCCATGAACGGAGCCATCGAAGTAAAGGAGATAGTTAACCTTTTTTGAATAGGTGATCTCACTGGCTTGGGCGTGGTTGGCATAAAGGGGGAAGCTGTCGTTATCCCGCGCCTTTCCACCTTCGTTTTCCAAGGACTGGATGTTATCAAAAGCGACGCCGCCGATGATGACCGACAACAAAGACTCCGTATCCACCTGGATCCCTTCGGGGGTCAACATGACATCAACGCCGCTGGCATTCCAGAAGCGGGTATTGGTCAGAACCAATCGTTCGTAGGGAACCGAGACAAAGACCCGGATACTGACCCCCCGGCCATCCTCATCCAGGCTATAGCTAACCACTTGTCCGGCTTGGATAGAGCGATAAAAGACCGGTGAGCCGATATTGAGGGAACCCAAGCTCGTGGCGTGCAGTATGAAGTGTTTTCCCGGTTCCGAGGTCGTGACCAGGGGCGGGGTATCAAGACCGACGAATTCACGGGTGGCATCCCCCTCCAGCACCGGGTCGATCGCGATATAGGGGCCAGAAAAGAGGGTCTCCAAACCTGTGACCTCAGTAGCGGAAATCCGCGGACGGGCCACCCAGAACCGGGTTTTATCCTTGAGGTAGCGTTCACTATCCGCAAGAAGACGGGCCTTAACCAGGGCATGGGTAAGGTCAGGGCTGACGGAGATACTGGTCACCTGCCCCACTTCCACGTCCATGAATTTGACCTTGGTTCTATCCGCCTGCAGCCCCGTGGCCGATTTGAAGGCGATCTGGACCTCGGGTCCCCGCTCGCTGTAACTCTTCCATGCCAGCCAGCCCCCAATGGCAAGGGCTAGCAGAGGTACCAGCCAGATGGTGGAGAGCCGCCCAAGGGGCGCTACTATTGCCTCGGGGAGAGGATGGGGATAGGGATCGGTCCTGGGCTCTTCCAACATTTTGCCTGTCCTGGGTCTCCCAAATCAGTCTGGGACCATCAGGCTACACCTATTCTTCGATCCAGGTTGCATCTGCTACAAAGTTTTCTGAGCGCCGGCAATTAGAGGGCACTCTTAGAACCGCGTGGAAGATGTGGGAGTGGCGCTCCCTGGTGAGTGGCAATCCCTTGCCACGGTGGTAATGGGGGAGGAACGGTTTGATCAGTTAGCAGGTGCGGTCACGGGCGGCGCACTGGCCCTAGCCGGGTTGGCTGGTGGGACACCGGCACCAAGCCCAGGCCCCCCACCCGGACCAGCCCCCCGGCCTAAACCACATCCGCCACCATACCTACCGCCGGGGCCACCTCCCCCCTGCATCAGTTGGCTATGCTGGGCACGCTGCTCCGGGGTCAGGACGGCATCCACCTGCTCCCTCATCGCCTGCCGCATGGCCTGGCGCGTGGCTTGCTGGGACTCCAGGATAGCCCTGATCTCGACTTGTTGCTCCGGAGTCAAACCCAACATGGCGGACATGCGATCCAGATGGGAGTCGATCCCGCCACCAGCCCCCCCCCATCCGGGACCCCGACCACCTCCACCCATGCCAGGCCCCGGTTTCATCATGCCGCATCCACTAGGTCCCTGACCGGGACCATAACAGCCACAGGCTTGGGCACTGATCGTGGCGGTAGCCGCTAGCAACCCAATGGTACTGGCGATGAGGGTCTGTTTCATATTCATGATTTGTCTCCGTAGGTTATCCTGGGGGCCCTTGATGGGGGCAGGCCTCTCAACTCCGTATCGGCAGGGCCCCGTGCCCTGACTCTGGGAATAAGCATACGCGTCCAGATGCTTTGTTGGGTGCAGCAAGCATGGAAAAAAGGTGCATCGATCCCACCGCCGGAAACGATCGACCTGCTATCGGCCGTTTCCTGCCTCGGCAACCCTGGCATGAACGGCATATCCTGGAGTTCAGCCAAGTCCCTCAATGGAGGTCTTGGGCTTGCTTATCCCAGATCAATCTGGGGTCGAAGCTCATGGAGGCCAACATGGTCAACACAACCACGGCAGCAAAGAATATGGCACCCGGCTGGGCGACGACGTTAGCGAGATTTCCCAACTGCACTAGGGCAACCAGGATGGTGACCACATAGATGTCAACCATGGACCAACGTCCCACCAGTTCCAGAATTCGGTAAAGTTGCGTCCGCTCCCGGGGTCGCCAGGTCCAACGCCAGCGAACCGATATCAGCAGCAGGATAAGGATCAGGATTTTGACCAGTGGCACAAAGATACTGGCAACGAAGACTACCAGGGCCAGGGGCCACATGCCGCTTTTCATCAGAAAAAGGGCGCCGCTCATAATGGTATCGGTTTGAATCCTGCCTAGGGAGGTAACCTGCATGATGGGCATCAGATTGGCTGGGATGTAAAGAATGAGGGCCGCCATCACCAGTGCCGCGGTGTGTTGCAAACTATGTGGTTTCCTCCGATGAAAAATCTCACCACAGCGGGGGCAGCAATGGCGCCCCAAGGCGCTAAGGGTACCCCTGACCGGCACGACCAGATGGCAGACAGGACAGGAAAGGGTTGCAGTTTTAGGCTGAGACTCCTCGATGGCCCGTTCTGGGACAGGGAGGCGAGACCAGACGATATCCGGGTCAAGGGAGGCTTGAGCTGCCGCCAACACCAGGATCAACACCCCAAAGGCATAGAGGCCGGCCCCAGGGACGATGTCCGCCATGGAGGCCAGTTTGACGGTCGAAACCAGGATACCCAGCATGAAGACGTCCATCATGCCCCAAGGTGCAAGGGTGCGGACATGACGGAACCAGATGGCAAAGCGCGCGGGTAAACGGCCAATCTTGAGTGGGATCAAAATGAATAACAGCAAACAGAGTTGCAGACCCGGGGCTAGGATGCTGGTAAAGAGCACCACCCCTGCCAGTTCCCACATACCCTCAGCGTAAAGGTTGACGACCCCCGTGGCCAGTGTGGTAGCCCGGACCTGGCCCTGCATCTCCAAGGAGAGAAAGGGGAAGCTATTGGCGACCAGAAAGAGGACGAGTCCGGCAATGGTCAGGGCCAAGGTAGGTTCCAGGCTATCGGGCTGGTTCCGGTGCAGGAGGGCACCGCAACGGGCACAGAGAGCCGCCGTACCAGGGGGCAGCGCGGGGATGCGCTGAAGCAGATCGCATTCGTTACACTGGCTCAGGCCATCGCGAATCATGGTCCTTTTCACGGCGATTTAGCCGGGAGAAAACGTCAGAACAAGGCGTAAAACTCAGAAGATCCAGGCAATCAGCAACGAAAGGATGGCGAAAAAGGTGAAAAAGGCCCCCAGCATGAAGGGCAGTTCACCGAGAATGCCATCCCCCGCAACCATGGCGAAGAGGAGAAAGAGCACTACCGTGGTCCCGAACCCCCAGAGTGTCGCGGTCTTGAGCCCTATGCCCGGCGCCAAGGCGGCCTCGGCCTCCGCTAGCAGGGGCAGACCAAGGTATCCCAGCAGGGCGATCACCGCCAGCGTGGCCAGGAGCAACAGACCTACAAGTTTTAGGTCGCCAGTAGGGGCGCTCATGGTTTAGCTACGATCCGCCGAGCTCATGTATTCACGGAGTTTCTCCGGTTCCGGAAGTCCACGGATCAGCACCTCTGGCATGTCGCCCGACGTGTAGATGAAAACATCCCCAGCCCCCATGAGACGTTGCAGGATACTTTGTTGGACACGCACGGTCCGGATCGATGTCTGGGCAATCTCCGTGTATTGTCTGCTCAAGAGACCATGGGTCCAGACGATCTCATCCTCCTTGATAACCAGATGATCCATCTTGGTCCTAATGTACCAGACCAACAACCACAAGAAGGCTAGGGCCGCGACGGCCAATCCCAACAGGCTGATCAGCCGCGAGTCAAGGCCCCAATTGGTCACCAAACTCCGGGCGACAGGCGGAGTGGCCAGGATTACCCCCCCCGCAATGGACAATATGAGGAGAACTGAACCAAAGGGGTTCATGCGGACCAGGGAGGGGCTGGCTTCATACAGGACCGTGGACATGGCGGACACCTAAGCGAAGGGACAAGGGGGTTAGCATAAGCGGCAGGGCCCACAACGAGCAGCCGAAATAAATGATGGCATGGATGTTACCACAAGCCCAGATACAGGAATGGTAGGCAGCAATGGGGAACTACCCCAAGGCCTCGCAGGGCCTGGAGCTCCAACTGGGCCTGTTATACTTCTCCCCATGTCCACTGCCTCCCTGTTTAAGACCGAATCCCGTCCCATTCGCTCCCGCCTCTTTCGGGATTTGGTTCTGCTCATCCTTTTCACCGCAGGATTATTGGCCTTGGCCGCCTGGGGGCTGATCAACGGGTTGAAAAAGGACTTGGCGGCAGCCCGGGTCGGAGACGCCATTCAATTGGCCCGCGACGAGGTCAGCGATTTTTTTCAGCCCCTGTCACGCCAGCTGATTATCGCCCGCGATAGTCTGATGTTGGGTGGTGCTGCGGGTCTGAAACCCGAAAGGCTGGCCAATACGCTCATTCCCATACTCAGGCACCTGGATCAGATCTCTGGGGCTATCCTGGCGAACAGCCGCGGCGGCCAATACTTCCTGCAACGCGAGGGGGATCGTTGGTTGGTCAGCCAACAGGATCCCTCACGCCCGGGAGTAGCGACTTGGACCCTCAAGGATGCCGATGGCGCCTCACTCAAGACCTGGGATGGACCCTCGGATTACGATCCTCGCGAGCGGCCCTGGTACCAGACGGCCTTAGTCGCGAGAGGTCAAGTGGGCTGGAGCGAGCCCTACCGTTTTCAGTCACTGAAACTGCCAGGAGTCACCGCCGCTATCAGCTGGGAGAGTGAGGGCGAGACCCGGGTCCTGGCCTTTGACCTGTTGCTGGGCCAGATCCTGGACTTCTTGGGGCGGCTTCCCCTGGGTGCCGGGGGCAAGGCATTCCTGCTGAATGCCGGGGGTGGCATCTATCTTCCCGAAGTGGATGGCCGGGAGGGTTCTGATCAGGGGGATTTTTTCTCCGCCCATGAAAGGCATGGCGGTCCCCTCCTATTCGATGCCACCGAGGCCTGGCGGACCGCAGGTCGGCCCGCCGAGGAGTTGGTACCCTTCACCAGCGGTGGCAATAAGTGGCTAGGGGGGTTTCGGCCCCTGTCAGATAACCCTGAGGGCGCCTGGTTCGGCATCGCCATGCCCGAATCCTCACCCAGTGCCACCCTGACGAGCCGCTGGCCCGTCCTGGCCCTGACTACCCTGATCATCACTGGCCTTGGTATTGGCCTGGCTGCCGTGGTGATTCGCAAATACAGCCGGCAACTGCGTGACCTGCCCCACCTGACCATCGACCGCGATAATCCCAAACGAGACCTGTATGACCTCATTGGCCGCGGGGAGGATGCCCATCTCGAATTCAAATCCACCATGCGCCAAAACCTCCGTACCTCCAAGCCGGGCAAGGAAATCGAATTGGCCTGGCTGAAGGGCGTGACGGCATTCCTCAACACCGATGGGGGCATACTGCTGCTCGGGGTAGCCGACGATGGCAGTCTGCTCGGTCTGGATGCCGATGGATTTGAAAGCGACGACAAGTGTCGGCTGCATTTCAAGAACCTGCTCAACCAGCACCTGGGTGCCGAGTATGCCCAGCAGGTGCGCTTCGAACTCTACGAACTGGAGGGCCTGCAAATCGGTGCCGTGGAGTGCGAACGCTCCCAGGCCCCGGTATTTCTACGTGCCAAGAATAACGAGGAGGCCTTCCTGATCCGTTCTGGCCCATCCAACATCGAACTCAGCCTGAGCCGGGCCTTGAAATACATCCAGGAACGCGCCTGAAGGGCCTGAGCCTCAGCTACCCGGTGCTGCCGGTTTCTGCCAGAATCGCCCTCACTGCATCGATTCTAGCCTCGCGCACCCGTCCCGATATCTGGCCCCGATCAAGCGTCGCTAGTGCAATGGACCTGGTATCGACCCCTCTTGCTGCCTCCAAACAGACGCGCCAACGAGGGGCCTGGGGGTACTGAAGCTCCTGGTAAGTCTCACGTCCGCGGTAATCCGCCTCACACACCCGCAAAATCTGTTCGAAGCGCTCGGGACGACGGAAGGCATCGGCACCTTCCAGGACATCCACAAGGGTAGCCGGTCTCAGTTCGGCGACCTTGTGGATCAGTCCGTGATAGCGGGCGGCGACTACCGCCAGTTCTCGATATCGGATCGGAATCCGAAAGCGCTCGCAGAGATTGTGGATCAGGGTCACGCCTCGTTCCTCATGTCCCTTGTGACTGGGCAGGATTTCCCGCGGGGTAATCCCCTTGCCAAGGTCATGGGTCAAGGCAGCGAAACGGACCTCCGTATCTTCCGAGACGCGAGCGGACATGTCCAACACCATCATGACATGAATACCGGTATCGATCTCCGGGTGCCACTGGCTTGGTTGGGGCACGCCCCAGAGTTGGTCAACCTCCGGCATTAACCGCGCCAGGGCACCGCACTGGCGGAGAACCTCGAAGAAGCGCGAGGGTTTGGACTCGGACAGGGCCTTCTGCAGTTCCTGCCAGACCCGCTCCGGTACCAGGGCGTCCACCTCCCCCGCCGCGACCATGGCGCGCATCAGGTCCAATGTCTCGTCGGCAATGTTAAAGCCCAGATCGGCATAGCGGGCGGCAAAGCGCGCCACCCGCAGTATTCGGACTGGATCCTCGGCGAATGCCTCGGATACATGGCGCAACAATCGGGCCTCTAGATCTTCCAAGCCACCATAGTAGTCAATGATCTTTCCCCCCTCGTCTTCTGCCAAGGCATTGATGGTCAGATCGCGTCGGCGCAGGTCCTCCTCGAGGGTCACGTCTGGCTCGGCATGGATCACGAAGCCTCGATAGCCCGGCAGGGTCTTACGCTCGGTACGCGCCAGCGCATATTCATCCTTGGTGTGGGGATGAAGAAAGACTGGGAAATCCGCACCGACCTGGCGAAATCCCAGATCGAGGAGCTGCTTGGGGGTAGCTCCGACCACCACGAAATCACGCTCCCTCGGCGGCAGCCCCAAGAGCCGGTCACGCACCGCGCCACCGACGAGATAGGTCTTGACACCAGGCAGCATCCTCAAACCTCCCCTCTTGGCTTTTCCAGTCGGGGTGGGTCAGAGGACGACTTGGCTGGTTCCTGTGGATGCTCCTGAGGTTTTGCCCCAAATAACCGACCCAAAGCCCCAAAAATGCGCTTAATGCCACGCCAGAGCTTGGGTAACAGCCAGATCAGGAACAAGACGAACAAGACCAGCAGAACCAGGAACACCAAGGGGTGGTTAATGGCCACGAGCAAACCACCCACCACGGCAAAATCCTCGGTGAAGGATGCCGCCCAATTACTGAAAGGCTCAGGTGAGGTATTGATCATGACCCGGGCACCGGCCTTAGCGGCATGGGTGGCCGCCGCGAGGCCACCACCGGCCAGAGCCGCGGCCAGTTCGGCACCCGGTCCTATATCACTGACCGCGCCTGCGGCCAGGAGGGCGCCAGCGGGAATACGGATGAAGGTGTGAAGGCTGTCCCAGGCGGTATCCATGCCAGGGGTCTTATCAGCGAAGAACTCTATCAGGTACATGAAGCCTGCCACGAACAACACCAGGGGATCGCTGAGTACCTCAAGACCCGACGGCAGATCCATACGCCCCGTCAGTCCCATCAAGCCTAGCACTAGGATAGCGGCATAGAGATTGATACCACTGGCCCAACCAGCGCCCAGGGTCAGAGCCAGGCTATGGGTGATGTCTTCCATCGTCGAATCGACCCCGCTAGTTTGTGAAATTCAGAAACATTATAGCCTGTCTCGGCATTAGCCCCTGGCTGCCAGGTTGACGGCGGGCTAGAATGGCAATCTTGATTTCTAATTCAGCCCCTTGGGTCGGCGGGCCAACATGCGATTCCTGTTTTCCCTCCTTTTGGCCTTTATAGTCGCCTTCGCCTTCTGGCCTTACTATCACCTCTACCGCCTTGATGACGCCTTGGGCCGGGTCGAACCCACCGCTTTGGACCCCCTCATTGATCTCGACGCCATTCGCGCCAATACCAAGCAGCGTCTGGAATGGGCCTTGGGGTTAAAGAATGTCACAGCCGGCAACAACCCCATGGGCTGGTTCCAGCATGGAATCCAACGGGCCGGCGAGGTCGCTCTGGATGAGACCATAAACCTCGAATGGGTCTGGACCCAACTACGCGAGGCCGTTGCCTCCGCAACCGATAAACGCCCACCCTATCTCCTGGCGGCCGTCGATTTTGCCATGTTCGAGTCCTGGAACAGCTTCCTGGTCCGGCTTGGCAGGCTGGGTTATAACGACACACACATCCGCCTTCATCTGGAAGGGATGACTTGGAAGGTTACGGATATTGTGCCCTGATCAGGTGCATAAACAGGCCGGCCGGAGACCTGGGCCCCGGCCGGAATGAGGACTTGCTAGTATTCGGCCAAGGGTCCCGGACGGGAGTGGGGGTTAGAGCCAGAGGATTGGGTCTGACCGCCAAAGGGGCCAGATACCGGACCGGAAGAGTTGTCCCCAGGGTTGGACGGTGGAAGGCGCGGCTTACCCGCCGGGATTTTGCCACTCGGCTTTTGGGATGGCGGTGTGTAGGGCCCTAAAGGGGAACCTCCGGGTGATATCCTGGGTTGGTCATTGCGCGATGGCGGCCCGGACCAGGGCTTAGGTTGGGGGCTGGGACGATTGCCCACTGGCCGCGGGGGATGAACTTGGCCCGGTGGTACCAAACCGTGCGGCAATTCGTTTGGCCGCCCCAAAAAGCTAGGCCCAGGGTCATCACCAAACCTTATAGGCTGAGGGTGGGAATGCGTCCCATAGCCGGGACCCGGGTCATCCCCAAACCGTATAGGCTGGGGCTGGGGTTTCGGAACTGGCCGAGCACCCTGTCCGGGTGGCGACCACCCACCCGAAGGTGGCGGTCTATTAACAGGACGATGATCATCATCCCATCTGGGTCTGGGACCGTACCAGGGTGGCGGAGGATTGGGCGCATAATGCCGATAGCGCTCGGGTGGATAATAGTTCCTGTGGTAGTTGTAGTAGTACCAAGGCCTTGGGCCTGGATTGTTAAGGACGACATAGGTAC
>CAZFZB010000091.1:0-11463 GCA_964523415.1 uncultured Chromatiaceae bacterium
TCCTACTTTCCTTGGTAGTTGGGGGTCTCTCCTTGCCTCCTCGTTCTGGACAGGCGGCTGGCGATGCCATTACCCAGGTTTTGGCCCTCAAGGATGCTAGCCTCATTCTTGAAATTGACGACAAGGTGCGCATCGCCCACTTGGCTGATCAACCCATGATACCGGCCTCGACCATGAAGGTGGTGACGGCCTTGGCGGCCATTCAACGGTGGGGATTAGACCATCATTTCCACACGGATGTATCTACCCTGGACGGGTGGCTTTGGGTCGAGGCCGGAGATCCCTACCTGGTTTCAGAGGAATTGGATCTTCTGGTGGCGGGCCTTAAGAGCCATGGCCTGCGTTCGGTGGCGGGCATCGGCCTGGATGACGGGCTCTTCGTGCCAGGTCTGACGATCGATGGGCGTTCGTCCAGTGACAACCCATATGATGCCCCGGTAACGGCTCTGGCGATCAATTTCAATACCCTGTCCCTGGTCAAGGAGGCCGGCAAGGTCCGGAGCGGCGAGGCCCAGACGCCCCTGACGGCCCTTGGGGGAGAGATCGGAGTTCGGTTGGGATCAGGTAAGCATCGGATTAACCTCAAGGATCGGGAGACGGCCCTACGTTATTTCGGCGAGATGCTGACGGCCAAACTGGAAACAGCCGGCATCGCGGTTAAGGGCCCTGTTCGCTTCGGTCAGGTTCCAGCGGGGGCCAAGTCTATCTATCGGCATGAGAACAGCCGGAATTTGCGCGAGGTTCTGACCTCCATGCTGGAGTACTCCAACAATTTCATCGCCAATTACCTCTTTGTCATGTTAGGTGGCAAGGATGGTCAGCGGGGTTTGGATATGGTCAAGGCGCAGCAAGCGGCTCGGAAATGGGTCGACAAGGAATTTCACTGGCGGGAATACCGGATCGAGGATGGTGCTGGTTTGTCTCGTGCCAATCGTCTCAGTGCCCGCCAATTGCTGGAGGCGGTAAAGGCCTTAGCACCCTACCGGGACCTGCTCCCGACGCATGAGGGTGTGGCCAGGGCCAAGACCGGAACCCTCAAGGGGGTCAGTACCTATGCTGGTTTCGTTTGGCGCAATGGGCGTTGGGAGCCTTTCGGTCTCATGATCAACCAACCAGTGGCCTATAATTTGCGCTTGGAGGTTGCAGATACCCTGGCTCGGGCCCCTGATGTTTCCCGTTATTGCCCAGGGTCCAAGTGTTGACCCCGGATCTCTGCCATGATGCTATTCCATCGTCTTCTCGTCCTGGTTGCCACCCTCCTGGCTCTGACCGCCTGCGTCCCCATGCCAAGTGCCACCGCGACAGGGGGGGGCGGTAAGGATGCCCTGGATGTACCCTTCCAACGGGGTGGCAATCCGACCCTGGCGCCTCTTTTGCGCCAGGTTACGCCGGCGGTAGTGAATGTCGCCGTGGAGACGACGATCCCTCTGCGCAACCACCCCTTTCTGAGTGACCCCAACTTTCGCCGCTTCCTGGAGACCATGGATATCCCATTTCCGGAATCCGTGGAAGGCGGACGTCAGCAGAGCGTGGGTTCTGGACTGATCGTTGATGCTTCGCAAGGGTATGTCCTTACAAATGCCCATGTCATCAGGGACGCCAGCCGCATCACGGTTACTCTCAAGGATAGGCGCAGTTTTTCTGCCCGACTGTTGGGCACGGATAGTGAGACCGATATAGCCGTACTAGTTCTGTCACCCGTGCCGCCTGGTCTGTCGGCCTTACAATTTGGGGACTCAGACCGGTTAGAAGTGGGTGATTTCGTGCTGGCGATTGGCAACCCATTCGGCATCGGTCAGACGGTTACGTCCGGAATTGTCAGTGCCCTGGGCCGGGAGGGCATGGGGGGGGCAGGGGTTGGTGGCCTGATTCAGACCGACGCCTCCATCAACCCGGGTAATTCGGGCGGTCCACTCATCGACCTGAGTGGCCAGGTAGTGGGTATCAACACGGCCTTACTGGGGCCGACGGGCGGCAATGTTGGCATTGGGTTTGCCACCCCCTCTAACCGTGCCCAGGTCGCCATGCGGAGGGTCATTGCGAGGCGCTGACCATGTTCAAGATAATTTCATTCAATATCAACGGGATACGTGCAAGGCCCCATCAATTGGAGGCGATCAAGTCTCGCCATGATCCCGATGTCATTGGCCTCCAGGAATCCAAGGTTCATGATGATTCATTCCCCCTCGATATCACAGCGGGGTTGGGCTATCACGCTGATTTCCATGGCCAGAAGTCCCATTATGGAGTAGCTCTGCTTAGCAGGGTGGAACCTTTGGCCATCACCAAAGGTCTGCCTTCGGACCCGGAAGGGGCCCAGCGTCGCGTCATCACCGGGCACTACGCCCTGCCCGGTGGCGACACGGTCACGATTATTAACGCCTATTTCCCGCAGGGGGAGGGCCGGGCTAATCTGGTCAAGTTTCCTGCCAAGCAACGGTTTTTTGCGGATCTGACCGCCTATGTGCGCGGCGGTTTCGTGCCAGACCAGAATCTGGTCATCCTCGGCGACATGAACGTGGCGCCCTTGGATTTGGATATCGGCATAGGAGCGGATAATGCCAAACGCTGGCTTAGGGAAGGCAAGTGCAGTTTCCTCCCCGAGGAGCGGGAATGGCTCGCCAACCTCCAGGGCTTTGGCCTGGTTGACGCCTACCGTCTGAAATATCCTGCAACACATGATCGCTTCAGCTGGTTTGATTACCGCAGCCGTGGCTTTGAGCGTGATCCCAAACATGGCCTGCGCATCGACCTGGTGCTGGTTACCCCTCCTCTGGCCGACCGCTTGACGGATGTGGGTATCGATTATGATATCCGCACCATGGACAGGCCTTCCGACCATTGTCCCGTCTGGATTTGCCTAGACCTCTAATGTTCCCGCGCTCGGCTTGGAGCATCCCGAATTGGATCAGGTGCCGCGGTTGAGGGCGTCCAACAAATCTTCAGCTGGTTCGGTATCCAGGCGGTCGAAGAGATCGTTGACAGCGGCCTCGAGCCGACAAGCATCGGCCTCGAGGATTATTTCCTTGATCTCCAGTAGGGACCCTGGTTGCATGCTGAAATGGCGCAGGCCTAAGCCAAGAAGCAGGCGGGTGAATCGGCGGTCGCCGGCCATTTCGCCACACATGGCCACCGGGATTGATTGGCGGCGACCCGCTGCGATCACCATCCTCAGCAAGCGCAGCACGGCTGGGTGTAGGGGATCGTAAAGGTAGTTGACCGTATCGTCGATGCGATCGGTCGCCAAGGTGTACTGGATCAGATCGTTCGTACCGATGGACAGGAAGTCCAGACGGGCGGCGAAGGCGTCAGCGCAGAGGGCGGAGGCGGGAACCTCGATCATGCCCCCAACGGGCATTCTGGGGTCGAAGGGCAGGCCTTCCTGAGTCAATTCCCGGCGTATCTGTGCAAGAAGGGCCCGGGTATGATCCACCTCCCCTAAATTGGTGAGCATGGGCAGCATAAGCCGTACCGGGCCCTCTGCCGAGGCGCGGAGGATGGCGCGCAACTGGGGTCGGAAGAGTTCCAGGTCCTTGAGGCAGAGACGGATGGCGCGAAGCCCTAGTGCCGGGTTGCAGACGGATGAACAATTGGCCGTTGCTGAGCCATCCACCTGTTTATCCGCCCCCAGATCCAGGGTGCGGATGGTGATGGGGATACCACCGAGGCTATCGATAACCTGGCGATAGGCGGCCAGGTGTTCTTCCTCGTTGGGCTGTCCCTCGCGGTTCATGTAGAGAAACTCGGTACGATAGAGGCCTACGCCAACGGCACCATTGGCGCGGGCGAGCAGGGCGTCGTCGGGGAGTTCCAGGTTGGCGAGTAGTTCGACGGGGTGACCATCCCGGGTCTGGCAAGGATCCTGTAGGAGACGCCGCAGCCGGTTACGCCGGGCACTCAGGGTGATGAGGCGCTGGCGATAATGGTTAAGGATCTGATAGTCAGCACCGGCGATGACGGTTCCTGCCTCCCCATCGACGACCAGGGTTTCGCCCTGGTGCAGGTAATGGGTCGCGTTCCGCACTCCCATTACCGCTGGGATATTTAGGCTACGGGCCAGGATGGCGGTGTGAGAAAGGGGACCTCCAAACTCAGTGACCAGGGCCACGGCCCCGCGATGGCGAAGCAGTAAGGTATCGGCCGGGGAGATGTCGTGGGCGACGATGACGCACCCCGAGATCTCGTTCTCGGGCTCCCGGGCTTCCGGGACGCCGGAGGAGAGAAACCCCAGGATATGGTGGATCACCTGGTCAATATCATCCCGGCGGCTACGCAGGTAGGGATCATCCATCTCATTGAAGATCCGCGCCAAATCGTCGCGATGCTGTCGTAATGCCCATTCCGCCGAAAAGAGGTGATTGCGGATGAGATCCCGGGCCGGTTCTACTAAGGCCGCATCCTCCAGAATCAGTAAGTGCGAATCGATGAACTCGGCCAGACTGAGGGGCGAGGCCTGAGAGACCTGATTGCGTACCGCCTTGAGCGCCCTTTGGGAGGCCCCCAACGCCTCCTCCAGGCGGGCGATCTCTGAGAGCACATCGTTAGGTTCGATGGTTCGGGGCGAGACGGGCATGGATCCCCGTTGCATCCGATGAGCTGGTCCGAGCGCAACGGTCTGGCTGGTAGAGACCCCGAGTCCAAGGAGGACGATCGTCATTCACCCTCCCCAAAGTGGTCGGCGATGAGATTCTCTAAGGCAGCGCAGGCCTGGACCTCGTCTTCACCCTGGATATACAGGGTAATACGCGCCCCTTGGGCTGCGGCCAGCATCATGACACCCATGATGCTCTTACCATTGACCTTGCGACCATCGCGCTCGACTTGGATCAGGCTGGCAAAGGTACCCGCGCAGGTGACGAATTTGGCGGAGGCGCGGGCATGCAAACCCAGTCGGTTGATGATTTCCACTTCCCTGATAATCAAAGTAAGGCTCCCATCGCCGCGCACTGCTGGCTGGCGCAGATCAAAACCCCATCGCGGCCTCCCGTCTCGGCCTTGAGGGCCAGTTCCACCAAGGGCAGGCTGGAGTAGTTCAGTGCCCGGACAAGCATCGGCAGGTTCAGACCGGCGATGATTTGGGTCGCCCCCGGACCATCCTGGAGCGAGCAGGCAATATTGGCCGGCGTTGAGCCGTACATATCGGCGAGGACCAAGACGCCGTCCCCACTGTCAACCTCTGCGGATAATCGGAGTGCCTCGGCACACAAGTGGTCGCGTTGGGTTTCGTCGGTGACCGCCAGGGTGCGGGCGGCGACTGGGCAATTGCCCCCCAAAATACGCGTAGCGGTGTAAAGCATATTGGCGCCGATGTCGCCGTGCGTGATGAGGAGGAGTCCAATACTCATGAGAGTTCCCGGTGGCGGAGCATGACTTTGCGGCCTTGAGTGGTGAAATAGTCGTGCAGTCTTTCCCCGATATAAACCGAGCGGTGCTGGCCGCCCGTGCAGCCTATCGCGATAGTGAGATAGCTGCGCCCATCGGCCTCGAAGCGCGGGACCCAGCGTTCAAAGAAGCGGGACAGATCCTGAACCATCTCCGCTACCTCGGGGGATTCCTCCAGGAAGCGAGCGACCTCGGAATCGCGGCCAGTCTGGGGGCGGAGATGGGGTTGCCAATGGGGATTCGGCAGACAACGGACATCGATTACGAAATCCACGTCCCGGGGCACGCCCTGTTTGAAGCCGAAGGTTTGTATGAGGAGCGAAACCTGGCGCGGGCTTGATTCCTGGAAGTGACCCAGTACCCGATCCCGTAATTGATGGACATTGGTGTGGGTGGTATCGATCCGCAGGTCAGCAATGTCCAGGATGGGCGCCAGCAAGATCCTCTCGAGTTCGATGGCCTCCGCCAGAGAGCGGTTTTCCGCCGTGAGAGGGTGCTTTCGGCGGGTCTCGCTGAAACGCTTGACCAGGGATTCGTGGCTTGCCTCCAAATAGATGACATGGCACTCGCTCCCCCGTCTGCACAAGTCAGCTACCAGTCCCGGGACCTCACCGAGCCGCTCGGGTTGGTTTCGGGCATCGATGCCGACGGCCGTCCGCGACATCTGCGGGCTGGTGGCGCCCTCTAGGCCACGCGCCAGTTCATGCAGTAGAAACAGGGGTAGATTGTCAATACAGTAGAAGCCGAGATCCTCGAGGGTGTGCAGAGCAACGCTTTTACCCGAGCCGGAGAGGCCGCTGATGATGATGAGCCTCATACCCACTCAGGATCTCCTTCCGGTGCCTGACCTTGCAGGGCGCGCAACTGGCGTTCGGTGAAATCGATTCCCGCGTCATAGCCTCGGCTGCGCTGAACCTGGCTACGCACCGCCGCTTCCACCAGGATCGCCAGGTTGCGACCAGGCGCGACAGGCATGGTGACCTCGGGTATGCTGACACCGAGGATGGTCCGCATGGTTTTGGATCCACCCAGGCGGTCGATGCCGAGCAGTCCGGCGGCGTCCAGGGTACGCAGGTTGACAATGAGGTTGAGCCGTTTGCGTTGGCGGACAGCGCTTTCGCCAAACATGGCGCGTATGTTAAGGATGCCAAGCCCGCGCACCTCCAGAAAGTCACGAAGCAGGGGAGGGCAGAAACCCTCAAGCATCTCTGGTGCCAGGTTGGCGAACTCAGGGGCATCGTCGGCGATCAAACGATGGCCCCGGTTGATAAGCTCTAGCGCCAACTCACTTTTGCCCACTGCGGGATCGCCGATCAGGAGTACCCCAGTACCCAAAACCTCCATGAAGACACCATGAATAACGACGCGAGGTGCCAGCTTGAGGGTAAGGTAGTAATGTAAATAGCCAATGATCTCCTCATCTGGAAGGGGCGAGGCGAGCAGCGGTATGCCCAGGCGCTGGGATGCCTCCAAGAGGTGATGATCGGGCTCAATGCCTTGTGCAAGGATGATGGCTGCGGGTTGGCTGGTAAGCTGCCGGTTCAGTGCATCCCGGCGAGCGTCCTCTTTCATGTCCTCGAGATAGCGCTGCTCGGCCAAGCCGATGACTTGAAGGCGATTGGGGTGGATACCGTTGAGTGGGCCGACCAGGGATTGACGGCCAATGGTCCCCTCGCCACCTAGCAAGGGAGTGGGCGGGTGGGGTGGGGATGTCAACCATTTGAGTTGGAGGCGCGGACCCATGCGCTCAACCAGCCCATTGAGGGTGCGCAACTTATTCATCCGTCTGGCGACAGGTTAGCACCACCCAGGAGCAGACCGTGCAGGATGGCTGGTTCATTGGTTTGGCGTAATCGCTCCCGAAATTCCTGATTTCCGAACAGACCCGCTAATTGACCTAGAAGTTGGAGATGAACCTCGGTGGCGGCTTCGGGAACTAGCATGGCGAAGGCCAGATCCACTGGCTGCTCATCAATGGCGTCGAAGTCCAAGGGATGACGGACCTGTACGAAGGCACCAATGGCCTCATCCGCCTCCCTGATACGGGCATGGGGTAGGGCGACACCGTGGCCCAGGCCAGTACTACCCAAGCGCTCGCGTTCGAGCAGCCGTTCCAATATGGTATTGGTGTGTAATTGGGGCTGGGCGGAGGATAGTAGTCCGGCAAGGACCTCCAGCAGGCGCTTTTTGCTTGTAATTTCCACACCGCCAGCGATACGTTCGACGGTAAGGAACTGGGGAGGAAACATCAAAGGCGGCTCCCGATGAGGCTGGATGATGGATAAGGCGTCTTGCGGTCGGCGCCGCCCAACCCGAGGCAGGGCGGCTTCGGCGCGGATTATGGCACGGCCTCGCGTCCCTTACTCGCTTTCCGTGACCTTGGGAACGGGCGCGCGGTGCTCACTCTTCTTTTCCTTATGCTTAAGGATCTGGCGATCCAGCTTGTCACTCAGGGCATCGATGGCCGCATACATGTCCTCTTCAGTGGCCTCGGCATGGATATTGCCGCCATTGATCTGAATGGTAGCCTCGGCACTGTGACGCAACTTTTCGACGGCGAGAACGACGTGGGCATCCAGTACGTGATCCAAGTGCCGAGAAAGTCGCTCAAAGCGATTCTGGACATAGTTGCGCATGGCCTCGGTGATCTCGACATGATGACCCGTCAAGTTTATTTGCATAGTGTGACTCCTGGGTGTCCGAAAAAAAGGCTAACGACCCACATCCTGGGTCGGCCAAGGCGTGCGTTCCCTCGCCCTTGCCACCAACCTGGGTGGCGTGTGGTGGCCCCTACCTGGACCACCACGCCGCTGGCCAGGCCAACGGGGTTACGATAGGTGTTGATCATGCCAGCCGGCGGCGTTCATTGGAGGCCGCGATCCCCATGTTCTCTCGGTATTTTGCGACGGTGCGGCGCGCCACATTGATACCACGGTCGCAGAGAATTGCCGCAATTCTCTGATCACTCAGTGGCTTGGAGGGGGATTCGGTAGCGACGAGCTTGCGAATCTGGGCGCGGATGGCGACGGAGGAACACTCCCCACCCTCTGCGGTATTGACGTGGCTGGAGAAGAAATACTTAAACTCGTAGGTACCGCGTGGGGTATGCATGAATTTTTGGGTAGTCACCCGGGAAACAGTAGATTCGTGCATTTCCAAGGCCTCGGCTACGTCGCGCAGCACCATGGACTTCATGGCCTCCTCACCTTGTTCGAGAAATTCCCCTTGCATTTCCACAATCTTAGTTGCCACCCGCAGCACGGTATCGTTGCGGCTGATCAGGCTCTTGATGAACCAGCGTGCCTCTTGGAGGTGGTTGCGCAGAAAGGTATTGGTTTCGCTTTGATCGGCACGGCGAATGAGCTTGGCATAATCGGCGTTGACGCGCAGTCTGGGTGTGCTCTCCGGGTTTAGTTCCACCACCCAACCCCCATCCTTCTTGCGCACAAAAACGTCTGGAATCACATAGTCGGGCTTGGATGTGGCGATCTGGTCACCAGGACGAGGATGCAGGCCGCGGATCTCTAGGATGGCGGCAGCGATGGCCTCGGGTGACAACTCGAGCTGACGTTGGATACGGTCCAGGTCATTGCGGGACAGGGAGGTGAAACAACTTTCGCAGATGGCGATGGCATCAAGCGTGGCGGGGGTAGGGTTCGGCCGCTGGCGCAACTGAATCAACAGGCACTCGGCAAGGTCGCGTGCGCCGACACCTGGGGGGTCCAAAGCCTGGATGCGATGTAGGACCGTCTCGATCTCCTCCAGCGTCAATTTCTCGTCCCCCAAGACCTCCAATAACTCCTCGCAGCTTTGACCGAGGTAACCGGCGGGGTCGATAGCATCAACAAGGGTGGTGGCGATGGCCAATTCCGTGTCATCTAGACGGAGCAGGTTGAGTTGCCAGTGCAAAAAGTCCTGGAGGGTCTCGGCACGACTTTGTTGGGCGAAGATGTCGAAATCGCCATCTTCGCCGCCGCCACCGGGGACATGACCATCGAAGTGGTCGGTCCACTCGCTATCCACGGGCAATTCATTGGGAATGGCGCTGTCATCCGGAGAGAATTCCCGTTCTAGCCGCGCCTCGCTCGTCTGATCCTGGTCAACCCGGGGGTTCTCCAGATCCGGGGTGGGTCTCTCGCTGGCTTCCTCGGCCAGGCGTTCGGCCTCCTCGGCGTTTTCCAGCATGAGATTGGAGTCCAAGGCATCCTGGATTTCCTCACGAAGTTCCAGGGTCGACAGTTGCAGCAAACGGATGGCTTGCTGTAACTGCGGCGTCATGGTCAGATGCTGACCAAGCCGAAGCTGGATTGATTGCTTCATGAAGGAAAGGTATTACCTGGTATGAGACTTGAATATCAAAAGCACAGGTTCAAGTGTAGCTGAAATGCGGGCAGACGACTAAGCTGACCCTCGACGATCTCTGCACTAAACTACCCCTGGGGTAAAAGTGGAGTTGAGTGGAGCGCCTTGGGTTGATTATGAATTAGAGCGGTTGGCGTAAACCCATTCATAGGCGGAAATGTTCACCCAGATAGACCGACCGGACTTGGGCATCGTCCAGCAGTGCTTGGGGAGCGCCCTCCGCAATGACCTGGCCTTCGTTTATGATGTAGGCACGGTCACAAATATCGAGGGTCTCCCGGACATTATGGTCGGTAATCAGGATACCGATACCGCGGTCGCGCAGATGAGCAACGATCCTTTTGATGTCACCTACGGCAATGGGATCGACCCCTGCAAAGGGCTCATCCAGCAACATGACCTTAGGCGCTACGGCCAGGGCCCGGGCAATCTCAAGGCGCCGCCTTTCCCCCCCGGAAAGGCTCATGGCCAGGGAATCGGCGACATGGGCAATGCCCAGTTCCTCGAGGAGGTCTAAGCAATGTCTTAGGCGGGCATCCTGATCCAGATCCTTGCGCGTCTCCAGCACCGCCTGGAGATTGTCCTGGGCGCTAAGCTTACGAAAGACCGAGGGCTCTTGAGCTAGATAGCTCAGCCCCCGTTGCGCCCGCACATGCATGGGTTTACCGCTGATATCCTGATGTTCCAACCAGATTGCCCCTTGATCGGCGGTAACCAGGCCGACAATCATGTAAAAGCACGTGGTCTTGCCAGCACCGTTGGGTCCGAGAAGCCCTACCACCTCGCCGGCATCCACGTCAACGCTGACACCCCTTACCACATGACGGTGACGATAATTCTTGACCAGGTCGCGGGCGCGAAGGGTGCTCATGGTTTGGAGGGGGGGGTGATATGGATTTTTACACGCTCCTTACCTTTGGCACTGAAGCCGGCCTTGACCTTGGCATTGATGCGATCGTAAAGGATACGGTCACTGCGAAAGGTGTCGGTTCCCTGAAAGACGACGGCTTGGTCTATGAGGGTGAGTTCGTCTTTGTCGGCCTGGTATTCCATCCTTTGGGCCTCGGCTTGCACCGGCTTTTCTTCGCCCTCGATAAGCTGCTTATAGGTCGCGGGATTGCCGATGGCAATGACCAACTGGGGGCGTTTGTCCTCGAAGTGGTGAATGGTGACCTGGTCGGCGTGGATTTCCAGGCTGCCCTGCCGCACGATGACGTTGCCGGAATAGAGACTCAGATGCTTGGCCTCGTCGAGTTCGGCATTGTCCGCCTCGAGGTAGAGGGGCTGTTTCTGATCGCTTTCCAGACCCCATACCGGAGTTGAACATATCAGGGAGAGGCCGAACAGGAATTGTAGGCCTGGCCCTGCATGTCGGAACCTCAGGGTGTGGGCGGAATACCTATCTATCATAGGATGATCTCGTTATCTTAATCGACCGGGACCGGGTATTGGTTTCATGGCGGGTTGGTGTTTGGGGTTTGTTTGTCCAAGGGGGTAGGCTTGGGCCTATATTCTAGGTTTACGCGGCCGAATAGGTGGGCACGCAGCGTCTCGCCAAACCAGGCCTCGCCCCCGCTTGGGCTGCTCAGCCAATCCAGATCACTGGTGGCGTAAAGGGGCTGATCGACGCGGGCATAATTCTCATTGGGCCAGACGAATACCTCTTGAGTTGCGACATGCAGAGGTGGGTTGTCTTTGCCGGCCTCGCGATCCAGATAT
>CAZFZB010000092.1:0-11404 GCA_964523415.1 uncultured Chromatiaceae bacterium
CACAAGCTGCGCGAACCCCGCGTGCGCCATATCATCGAGACGATGCTGTCCGGCACCGCGCTCGGTGAAATGCCCGACGACGATATCCAATATCTGCTCGATCTGGGTCTATTGCGCCAACAGAGCGGCGGCCTGACTGTCGCCAATCCCATCTACCGCGAGGTGCTGCCGCGCATGCTCGCCTTCACTCCGCAGGCCCCACTGCCCCACATCAGCCCCACCTGGCTGCATGCCGATGGCACGCTCAACCCGGAGGCGCTGCTGGAGGCGTTTCTGGCCTTCTGGCGCCGGCACGGCCAGCCCTTGCTGAAGAGCGCGCCCTATCACGAGATCGCCCCGCATCTGGTACCGATGGCCTTCCTGCACCGGGTGGTGAACGGCGACGGTACCCTGGAGCGGGAATACGCCATCGGCTCGGGGCGCATGGACCTGTGCCTGCACTATGGCGGGGTGACGCTGGGCATGGGACTCAAGGTCTAGCGCTACGGCTCCCCCAACCCCCTGGCCGAGGGTCCGGAGCAACTGGATGGCTACCTGGCCGGGCTGGACCTGGACCGCGGCTGGCTGGTGATCTTCGACCGCAGCCCGGGTCAGCCGCCTATCAGTGCACGCACCACGCGCGAGACGGAGACCAGTCCACGCGGCTGCCGTATCGAGGTGATCCGCGCCTGAGCCAGGAGCCGCCCTGGAAGCGGGCGCGCTGGCGGTAAGGCTATCGCGGCGACCGACCGCCAGATCGCGAGGAATTTTAGGGACGTCAGGGGCAAAGGGACGGGAAGGAGCGGGGCAAGGGGCTTGCCCGGGGGCATTCATGCAGCTACTCTCCAGTAGAGGGGCCGCATTGGCCCCTGTCACCCCACCATCGGGGGACCAGGGGGCATCGAGGCCCCGCTCATCAGCCGCCGGAGCGGCTGCGTACCACGCTAACATCCACCCTACCCGAGGAGATGCACCCTTGAACAGCCTCCGCCGCACTGTCCTGACCTTTCTGGCCCTGGCCCTGGTGAGCCTGCCCCTACTGGCCGCCGACAGCCCCCCCGCGACCAAGGAGCGGTTGGTCATCCAGGTTTCCGACAAGGATCCCCAAAAGTGGAACCTCGCCTTGAACGTCGCCGGCAATGTCCAGAAGGAACTGGGCGCCGATAACGTCGAGGTAGCCCTGGTCGCATTTGGCCCGGGGATCGAGATGCTGACGGCCGATTCCGAGGTCGCGGGGCGCCTGGGGGAGGCGATCAACCGGGGCCTTGCGGTCGAGGCTTGCTCCAATTCAATGCGCATGTTCAAGATCAACCAGGAGGATCTGGCGAAAAATGTCGCCGTCGTCCCCGCCGGCGCGGTCGAGATCATCAAGCGTCAGCGTGCCGGCTGGTCCTACCTACGACCCTAGCCCATTCTGGTCATCGCCACTCGGCTATTCCCGTGTCATCCCTGAGTAGGGATGCGCGGAGGGTGGGGTAATCCCCACCCTGGCAGGACCCTGGGGCGGTCTAGTCACGATGTCCACTCGGCCAAGTAACCTTGGCAAGGGTCACCGCCGCCGGAGTGCGATACCCAAGTGATCTCCTCCCTCGGTATTTGCCCTTGCAGGGCCAGGTGTCAACTTGGCGAACACTCCCGGATGAGGGCATTCAATGAGGGCATTCAATGAATAATAATTCCTCGATCGTCAGGCCTTCCAAGAGTCCAAAAAGGAAAATCGACCTACTCGAGTTTCAACCCTCCGAGCGAAACTCCCTGGGGGTCGAGCTCGAGTTGCAGATCATCGACCCGCGTACGGGTGACCTCGCGCCCGGGTCGGCGCGCATTCTCAAGCTCTGTGAGCAGGAGGGAATGGAGGATGTCACCGCCGAACTGATGCAGTCGATGATCGAGGTCAAAACCGGGATATGTCAGAACGTCCAGGAGGTGAAGGATCAGATTTGGCCACTGCTAAGGAAGGTCCGCAATCTGGCAGGATCGCTGGGCTATGATTTGGCCTTGGGCGGGACTCATCCCTTCAATCGGGGTCTGACCAGTGTGGTGTTCCCGGCTGAACGCTACGAGCGGATTCAGGAACGCCTGGCCTGGTTGACCTATCAGCGCGTAGTCTTCGGTCTTCATGTGCATGTCGGGGTGCCAAATGGAGACATTGCCATGCGTGTCATCAACACCTTGGTACGGTATCTGTCGCACCTGGTGGCCTTATCGGCCAGCTCTCCCTTTTGGCACGGAGAGGATACCGGGTTGGCCTCGGCTCGATCGGTGTTGTATCGCATGTTGCCCCATGCCGGGGTACCGCGCTATTTTCGCAACTGGAAGGAGTTTCAGACCTTCTATCAGGTCCTCCGTGATTGCGAAGCGATTCAATCCCCCAAGGATATCTACTGGGATATTCGCCCTCGTCCCTATATGGGCACCATCGAGTTCCGGGTCTGCGATATGCCCGCCTCACTAGCGGTGACCCTGGGCATCGTGGCCTTGATAAGAACCCTGGTCATCAGTACCCAGAGATCGTTAGAGGAACGTAGGCGTTCGAGTTGCGGCGATATCCGTCACCATTGGCTCGCGATCGAAAACAAATGGCTGGCCATCCGCTATGGCCTGCAGGCCATGCACATACGGCAACCCTCGGGAAAAAGGCGGCTGCTTAGTCAGGATCTCACCGCCCTGATCGCGGAATTGAGGCCCATCGCGGTAGAGACGGGGGACGCCCCCTTTCTCGATGCCCTCTGTCCTATGGACTCCTTCGAATCGGGGGCCGATTGGCAACGCCGCCTGTTTCGCGAATCCGGTGACTGGAAGCGACTGGTGGATGACATGACACGGCGCCTGGCCCAGGAACTACAGAGCTAAGGGGGAGCTAGTCATGTGCGAATTGATGGGACTCAGTTTCGACCGACCCATATCGGCGGATTTTTCGATCCAGGCCTTCTCCCTCCGTGATCAGGAAAACGCGGATGGCTGGGGCCTGGCCTGGTATCCGGATCAATCGGCAGCGATCGTCAAGGAACCCTTGAGTTGGAGGAAGAGCAACTACTCGAGCTTCCTGGAAAAATACGAGGGCCTGCAAGCCCGTATCTATATCGCCCATGTGCGGCATAAAACGGTTGGCGGTGCGGTAACTCACGCCGATACCCATCCCTTTTGTCGCGAGCTGGCCGGACACGAATACTGCTTTGCCCACAACGGCACCATCCAGGGTTTTCCATCCTTGACACTTGGCATGTTTCACCCCCTGGGGGGAACGGATTCGGAACACGTTTTCTGCTATCTGATGGCCGGCCTCGCCGAGCGCGACAAACCGCTCAGCGAGCTGTCTGACTGGCGTTGGTTGCATAAGACGCTGGCGGAACTCAATCGGTTTGGGAGGCTCAACTGCCTCTTATCCGATGGTAAACGTTTGCTTGGTTATCGGGATTTCCATGGCTGGAAGGGGTTGTCGCTGCGTAAGCTGCGGTTTCACCCACAGGATGAACGCGCCTTCTCCGACACATCGATGGAGGTGACCATCTGTTGCGAGGAGGACAACCAGGGCTATGTGATCGCGACCTACCCCCTCAGCGCCACCGGGTGGCACCCCCTCGCTCCCGGTAACCTCGTGGTCTTGGATGGCGGAAGCCTGAGATTCTCCGAGGTGATCGGCCCCTCCAGCGAATCGATAAGCCTGAACGCCAAGTCTGGATGATGAGCCCGTCCTGGCTTGGATGGACACCCGGCCATCGCCCCTGACCGGGTGAGCGTCAGGTCCCTGCCAGATAGCGGGCCAAAAAGTCATCGAATTCCAGTTCGTCCGCGGCCTCGATCTCGGTCTGGCGGCGCAGGGAATCCGGGGTGAGTTCCTGCAGGAGGGCCAGGCGTTCGGGGGGCAGGGGCCGGGCCAGATAGGTTTGACGGTGGGCCAGGGACCAGCGCTGCGCCAGGTCGAAGAAGCTTTCGCGGTGGTCACGCATCTCGGCGAGCATGCGAGCGGAAGGGGTCAGGTCCGGATCCAGGATCTTGTCCCGCTGGCGCTGGAGGCTCGCGCCACAGGGGCCCCGGGAACCGCCGTCCATCAGGTCCGCGATGGCGGTCATGGCGTTCAGCAACTCCAGGGCCCACTCGCGCAGGCCCAGGGTCTGACCGGCGCGGGCCAGCCGCAGGCCTGGCTCGCGACCACGATGAGCGGTCAGTACCAGATTGTCGTCGATGGCGCCCTGCTCGCACGCGTCGATGCGCGGACTATCGGCGAGCAGGCAGAAACGGATGAAGGCATCCATGAAGTGGAGTTGCTCCACCGACACACCGGCGCGCTCGAAGGCGTTGACGTCGAAAGAGCGTACCTCGACATAGTGCACACCACGCCGGCGCAAGGCCTGGGTGGGTTTTTCCATCCCCTCCAGCAAGGGCTTGGGACGTACCGAGCTGTAGTACTCGTTCTCGATCTGAAGAATATTGGCGTTGAGTTGGCGATAGCGACCCTCGACCTTGACACCGATGGCCTGGTAGCGGGGACAGGGGGTCTCGATGGCCCAGGTAAGACTACGGATATAGGCATCCAGGTTATCGTAACTGGCCTTGATACCCGTCCCTTCCTCCTGGCGATTCTGATAGCCGATGTCGCCCAAACGCAGAGAGGTCGCGTAGGGGTAGTGCAGGGTGGAGGAGTCAAAGGGGACCAGGTCGGTGTCGGCGCCCTGGACGAAGGTCTTGCAGACGGCGGGGGAGGCGCCGAACAGATAGGGGATGAGCCAGCCATAACGCTGAATGTTCCGCACCAGACCCATGTAGGACTCGGAGCGAAAGGCGACGGGGTCCCCCGTATCACCCATCAGGTCCTGATAGGCTCCCCAGAAATCGTCCCTGAAGGAACAGTTGTAATGAACCCCGGCGATGACCTGCATGGTCCGGCCATAACGGTAGCCCAGACCGCGCCGGTAGATGGTCTTCATCTGGGAGGCATTGGAGCGGCCATAGCGCGCCAAGGGGATGCGGTCAGCGCCCTCCAGAACGCAGGGCATGCTGGCGCCCCACAGGATCTCATCGTCCAGGTGAGAGTGGATGAAGGTATGCAGATCGTCGAGGAAACCCAGTACCTCGGCCATATCCGCCAGGGCCGGGGTGATGAGTTCGAGCAGGGCCTCGGAGAAGTCCGTGGTGATATAAGGATGTGTCAGGGCCGAGCCAAAGACCGCCGGGTGAGGCTTGCCGGAGATGGTACCAGCGGGGGAGACGCGCAGGGCCTCCTTCTCCAGGCCGACGAGCCCGGCGCGGAATAAGCTGGACAGACCGGCCCGGTCGATCGCCGCCAACCGGGCCTGATAACCCAGGGATTCACCCATTCAGGGGGTCACCCCAGCCATGGATCCCCCCCGAGACTCGAGGGGTGCTCACCGCGGCAACGTCTCCCCCGCACGGACCCTCAATCGCGGTTGGCCTCCCGAACCCGGAAGGTGTCGGCACGAACGACATCGGCCAGGATATTGGCGGCCTCGCGGATCTGGATCTGCTCGACGATCTTCTGCTGCTGCTCCAAAACCTCTTCATCGACATTCTCCGCATCCTCGTCGATGGGGTTTTCACCATGGGCCCGGAGGAATTCGTCGCGCTGTTGCTTGAGAATTTTATCCCGTCGGTCAGCCTGGACCCGGCGTTCGGACTCCTTGAGGGACACGGTCTGTTCCTCATCGAGTTCGCGCAGGACCCGCTCGCGGTCAGTGAGCATCCGAAATCCGGGATCAGCCGCGATCCGCTTGGCGGAGGCCTCGCCAAAGTCATTCAGGTCGCCGAGTTTGGTCTTGGCGTACTTAGCTGGCGGAATGGTACTCCAGGGCAGGGCATTATCGAGGGAACGTTCACCGTGCTCCGCACCCTTGGGGGCGGTGGGAAACTTGATGTCCGGCTCTACACCGCGCAGTTGAGTGCTGCCACCATTGATGCGATAAAACTCGGCCATCGTCAGCCGCAACCGGCCCAGGTCCTCGCCATTGCCCGGGACATAGCGATTGAGGTCGATGAGGGTCTGCACCGTGCCCTTGCCAAAGGTCGGCTCCCCGATAATGATGGCCCGACCGTAATCCTGCATGGCCGCGGAGAAAATCTCAGAGGCGGAGGCGCTGTTGCGATCGACCAGGACCGCCAGGGGCCCGCTGTAGACGGCCCCGGGGGCGACGTCGTTTTCGACCTCCACCTTGCCGAAGGAGTCCTTGACCTGCACGACCGGCCCCTTGTCGATAAAGAGGCCCGTGAGGTCCGTCGCCTCCGTCAGGGAGCCACCGCCATTGCCACGCAGGTCAACCACGATGCCATCCACCCCCTTACGCTTGAGGTCCTCGAGCAGGTTCTGCACATCGCGGGTGGTGCTGCGGAATTCCTTGTTGCCTTCGGACTCCGCGCGAAAGTCGCGGTAAAAGCCGGGCAACTCCAGTACCCCGATGCGTAGCCCCCTCGCCTGGGGCAGGTCATCCAGCACATAGGCCTTGGCGGCCTGGTCCTCCAATTTGATCTCGTTGCGGACCAGGGAGATGGTGCGGGGGACGGCATCGGTACCAGCCGACTTGGGCAGGATCTGCAAACGCACCACCGAGTTCTTTGGCCCACGGATTTTATCCACCACGTCCTGGAGTCGCCAGCCGACCACATCCTCCATGGCGCCATCCGCGCCCTGGGCCACGCCGACAATCCGGTCACCGCCATGGATGAGCCCGGACTGCCGCGCCGGACCACCCGGAATAGTGCGCTGGACCTCGGTGTAATCCGCGTCCCCCTTCAGCACGGCGCCGATACCCTCCAGAGACAGCCTCATGCTGATGTCGAAGTTTTCCGCGGTGCTCGGGGACATGTAGCTGGTATGAGGCTCTAGGGTCTCGATATAGGCATTGACGAAGGTTTGATAGACGTCATCGCTATCGAACTGTCGTACCCGGCGCGCCAGACCCTCATAACGCTCGCCCAGCAGTTTGCGGATCTCGGCGTCATTCTTTTTAGCCAGTTTGAGGGCCAGCCAGTCATTCTTGACCCGCTGACGCCAGACCTCGTTCAACTCCTCGGGGGTAGCTACCCAATCCGCCTTGGCACGATCGAAGCGATAGCGCTCCTCCTTGTCAAAGGTGAAGCCCTTGGCGAGGAGTTCCATGGCATAGGCGACCCGGGCCTCGACACTCTTGCGATAGAGTTGGAAGACCTCGAAGCCCAGATCCACCTTGCCGCGCTTGAGATCGTCATCCAGATGTTTGAATTCCCGCTTGAAGCGGTCCACTTCCTGGCGGGTAAAAAAGGAGCGGTTGGGGTCCAGGGACTTGAGGTAGGCGACTAGGATCCGGTCAGCGAAGGCGTCATCCAAATTCACCTTCCGGTAATGGAAACGCTCGATGACCTTGTTGATGACCTGCGTCGTCTTTTCCTGACGGGCCTTCGGTTGCAAATCCCCGATCGCCACATCCTGGGACTTGGCGCCCGCACAGCCACTGGCGAGCACCAGCAAGGTTGAGAGGAGGAGGTGGTAAAGGGGTCGACGGTGCATTTTCATGCGCGAGTACTCTCGGGGTGATTCCACATTAAATTACTGAGACAATTTGGGAGGGTTAGGGTTCGGCCTGTTCAAACATCATCCTGATGCCCTAGGCTGGCTGCCCACCTTGACGATAGACCTTGCGGCGAAAGAGGTCGGTTCGACGGCTGACGACCCGATCCACAAAAAGGGTACCGTCGAGGTGGTCCATCTCGTGCTGGACCGCCCGCGCCTCGTAACCTTCCATCTCGAACTCTAGGGGCGACCCCCAGGGGTCAAAGGCCGACAAGCGGATCTTGCCGGCGCGAATGACGTTGCCGGTGTAATCCGGCACGGACAGGCAACCCTCGCGGGCCATCTCGAAGCCCTCCCAATGGGTGATCTCGGGGTTGACCAGAACCAGGTAGCCATGGTTGGGCGTATTCTTGCGACCGGAAACATCGACGATGACGATCCGCTTGAACACATTGACCTGGGGGGCCGCGATGCCAACCGCCGCGGGCCCGGCCTGGCGGGTTTCCTCCAGGTCGGCGATGAAGGCGCGCAGCTCCTCGTCGAAGCGCTCCACGTTTTCGGAAACCTGACGCAGTCGCTCGTCCGGTAGGGTGAGAATTTCGAGTACAGCCATTTTTAACCGATCAGAGTCTCGACCGCCGAGATGTCCACCGAGATGCCTCCGGCCACCAGATCCGCTACGCCGGCCTGTAGGGCCTCCAGGGAGGCCTCGGAATAACCCTGGATGTTCATCAGGTAGAAGGGGCGTTGCGGATCGCCACCGACGTCGGACTCCAGTTCCAGGATATTGAAACCGGCCAGGGCCAGGGCACCGGTCACGTCGGCGACGATCCCCGCCCGATCCGCCCCCGCAACCCTCACCTGGACGTTGGGGACCAGGTGGCGGTGCAGGCCGCCATGAATGGGATCGATGTGCAGGCACAGACCCAGATTCGCCACCACCGGCGTCAGCGCCTCCCGCAGTCGCTCCTCGCCCCCCACTACCGAGGCCATCATCATAATGGTGAAATTGCCGCCCAAACGGATCATGGAGGCCTCGCCGAGACTACCTCCCGCTTCATAGATGGCCTGGGTGACCTGGGCCACGATGCCGGGCCTGTCTTCCCCCACCAGAGTCAACATGTTCCATTCAGCCAAGGTTCACCTCGTCAGATGCCTGAATTTGGCCCGCATGTTACGTCGAAATGGACGGTGGGGGAAATCGAGAACCCCGGGCCAAGGGCTCGATCCAGATGAGGCTAGCCATGCGCCCCGTGGCGCCATCCCGGCGATAGGAGTAGAAGCGCCCGGCATCCTGATAGGTACAGTAGCCACCCCCCCAAACGCCACCACAACCGAGACTGGCGAGCCTTTGACGCGCCAGCAGGGGCAAATCCGCCAGCCACTTATTCTGCCCCTGAGGGATAAAGGCGGCCTCCGCCTGCCAGTCCTTGGCCAGAAAGCCCTCGCGGACCTCGGCCCCAACCTCGAAGGCACCGGGTCCTATGGCGGGACCCAACCAGGCCAGCAGGGCCTCGGGGGGGACCGCGAGGCGGGCCAGGGCCGCCTCAATCACCCCTGCCAATAGTCCACGCCAGCCGGCATGGACGGCGGCAACCCGGGTGCCGGCGCGATCAGCCAGCAGTATCGGCAGGCAGTCGGCGGTGAGGACGGCGCAGACCTGGCCAGGTCTCCCGGTGACCATCGCATCAGCCTGGCAATCCTCCAGGGGATCCCCATCCACCACCACCTCGCAACCATGGACCTGACGCAACCAGTTGGGCGCGGCGGGCAGTCCCAGCCCCAGGCGCAGCCGTTCCCGGTTCTCGGCCACGCACCGGGGATCATCGCCCACATGGTCACCCAGATTGAGACTCGCGTAGGCCCCCTTGCTGATACCGCCGAGCCGGGTGGTACAGAGGGCCCGCACCCAAGGGGGGGCGGGCCAGTCGGCCTTAATCCACTCCATCCCCTTCCTCCCGCAGCAGGGTCACCAGGGCCTGCATGTCAACCGCCAAGGGGATCTCCCAGGCCATCTCCTCCCCCGTGCCTGGATGCCTGAAGCCAAGACGCAAGGCATGCAATGCCTGGCGCGGAAAGGCCCTCACCCCGGCCACCAACCGCACCGAGGCCCCTTTGGGCGGCCGGGGCCGACCACCATAAACCGGGTCGCCCAGGATAGGGTGATGGATATGAGCCATGTGGACGCGGATCTGATGGGTGCGACCCGTCTCCAGTCGCACCCCCAGCAAGGCGTAGCCCCGGAAGGCTTCGAGGAGGCGGTAATGGGTGACCGCGGGCCTGCCACCCGGTATCACCGCCATCTGGGTACGCTGACGCGGATGCCGGCCCATTGGCGCATCGACACGACCGCCACCCGTCGGGACACCCGTCACTAGGGCGCGGTACTCCCGATGGACTTGGCGTTGTTGGAGCAGGTCCACCAGAAATTTATGGGCTTGGAGGGTGCGGGCGACTACCAGCAAGCCACTGGTATCCTTATCGAGCCGATGAACCAGTCCGCCCCTGGGGACCCCGGCCAGTTCCGGGGCCTGATGGAGCAGGGCGTTCTGGAGGGTTCCATCCGGATTGCCGGCGGCGGGATGGACTACCATCCCGGCAGGCTTGTTGATAACCAGGATTTCCTCATCCTCGTATAGGATGTCCAGAGGCAGATCCTGGGGCTGGCAGCTGGTGTCAGGCACCACCAGGGGTTCCAGCCACACATCCTCACCGCCCCAGACCTTGTCACGCCGCCGGCAGGGCTGGCCATTGATGAGCACCCGTCCCGCGTCGATCCATTGTTGCAGCCGGCTGCGGGAGTACTCGGGGAGCAGTTCGGCCAAGGCCTGATCCAACCGCTGGCCCCCCAAATCAGCACCCAGGCGGTAGCCCTGAGGGGCCTCGGCGGCGAGATTCAAGGGAGCACACCCCGGCAAGAAAGAAGCCGGCTCGCACCCGTCCGCCCTTGGGTTATACTGCGGCCGTTTTCGTCTGGATGAATCATCGCATGTGCTACCGGATCAAACCCTTTCTAACCACCCTCGTGCCCCTCTGGGCCCTAGCGCTCTTCCTGTCCGGCTGTTCCTGGTTTGGTAACCAGGAGGATACGACCAAGGACTGGAGCGCCTCTAAACTCTACTCGGAGGCCTCCGCGGAGTTGAACAGCGGCGGCTACGAGACGGCCATCGAATACTACGAAAAGCTGGAGGCCCGCTACCCCTTCGGCCGTTACGCCATGCAGGCCCAACTTGACGTCGCTTATGCCTATTACAAGGCCGACAAGCCCGAGGAGGCCATTGCGGCGGCGGACCGATTCATCAAGCTATACCCCCAGAGCCCCTACGTCGACTACGCCTACTATTTCAAAGGCATCGTCAACTATAACCGCAGCGTCGATTTTCTCGACCGCTACATCCCGACCGACCGCTCTCAGCGCGATCCTGGTTCGGCCCTGGATGCCTTCAACGACTTCTCGGAACTGGTGCGGCGCTTCCCGGACAGTAAATATACCCCCGACGCGCGCCAGCGCATGCTTTACCTGCGCGGCAACCTGGCCAGAAACGAGGTCAATATCGCTAAATTCTATGTCAAACAGGGCGCCTACATGGCGGCCGTGGATCGTTGCAACCAGGTCATCCAGCACTACCAGCGCACCACCGCAGTGCGGGATGCCTTGGTGACCATGATCGACGCCTACAAGCGTCTGGGCAAGGAGGGCCTTGCCACCGACGCCCAGCGGGTGCTCGATCTCAACGACAAGGAGGGGAAATTCGTCACCGACGACCTGCCACCAGGGGAGGTGACCCTCAGCCGAAAGATTTGGGATTACCTGGAGTTGGACAAAAACTGATGCGTGGGACCGGGTCTCGGGGTTTCCTCCCCGGCCCATCCCCCTCAGACCGCCTCTTCATCCTCCTCGCCCGTGCGGATACGTACCACGCG
>CAZFZB010000093.1:0-11396 GCA_964523415.1 uncultured Chromatiaceae bacterium
ACCCCCTTTGCCATCGACATGTATTTGCCGAGCCTGCCGGCCATCGCCCGGGACCTGGACTCGACCATCGAAATGGCGCAGTTCACGGTCACCAGCTACCTCGCGGTCTTCGCCCTGGCTCAGTTGTTCATGGGTCCCCTGTCGGACATGCTGGGTCGGCGCGCCACCATCGGGGGTGGCCTGATCCTGTTCAGTCTCGGGGCCCTGGGCTGCGCCCTTTCCGGACAGATGGAGACCCTGCTGGGTGCGCGCCTGGTCCAGGCCTCGGGTGGGGCGGCGATCGCGGTAACGGTGCCGGCCCTGGTCCGGGATCTCTTCGAGCGGGATCACTATGCCCGGGTAATCGGCCTGGTGATGCTGATCATGTCCCTGGCGCCCCTGCTGGCCCCCTCCATCGGCGGGGTCATTTTGATCCACGCCAGTTGGCACTGGGTCTTCATCAGCCTCCTCGGGATCGCGCTCCTGGCGAGCGGACTCTTTCTGTGGCAGATCCCCGAGACCCTGCCGCCCGAATACCGCCACCCCCTGGCGTTGGATCGGGTCCTGGGAAACTATTACGGCCTATTGCGCCATAGACAGGGCATGGGTTTCCTGCTGACCGGGGCCTGTTCCTTCAGCGGCATGATGACCTTCATCGTGGGCTCCCCCTATGTCTACATCGTGCTGTACGGGGTCCCGACTGCCTGGTTTGGGGTGCTGTTTGGCGCCAATGTGGCAGCGGCCATGTTGGCGAACCTGCTCAACGCGCGGCTGGTCACACGCCTCGGCGCGGAACGCCTGCTGCGCCTGGGTCTGCGGGTGCAGGTGGTCGCCGCCCTGATCCTGCTTGGCCTCGCCCTGCTGGAGGCTCCGCCCCTGTGGGCGATCGTGCTGGGGGTTCTCCTCTACCTGGGGATGGCTGGGGTGGTGCTTGGCAATGCCATGGCCAGTTACATGGTGTACTTTGTGCGTCTGGCGGGGACGGCATCGGCCTTCTCCGGGGCGGCGCGCTTTGGGTTCGGCGCCGCCGTTGGCTCACTGGTCAGCCTGGCCCATGACAACACCGCACGCCCCTTGCTCCTCGGCATGGCCCTCTCCGGGCTCATGGCCGGGGTATGCTATTGGCTGCTGTGCCAATCCCACCCGCGAAATTCCGGACCTATCCCGGCTGACCGGTCGCCACCCTGACCCCGGGCCTGAATTTCCCTGCCCGTCCCTCCCGCAAGCCTGCCGTTCCGGGTAGGCCAAGCCGGAAGAAAAAAAGCCCGGCGAGGTGCCGGGCGAAAGCTCTCTCCTAAGAGAGGCGGGGAGGACCTGGTTAGGGATGGCGGCGGCCGCAGGGTCGATCCGCCATCCCGACCCCTAGGGGTCGGCTTCCTTAGAAGGCATCGCCGGGCACACAGACCCAGCCGGTCATCAAGACCCTGGCGCTGCGACTCATGATGGCCTTGGTGACGATCCATTGGCCCTCGGCCTGGGTCGCCTCCGCGCCTACCCGCAAGGTGCCCGAGGGGTGGCCGAAGCGTACGGCGGTGAGGGTGCCACCACCCGCGGCGAGGTTCACCAGGGTGCCGGGGATCGCGGCGGCGGTGCCGATGGCCACCGCGGCCGTGCCCATCATGGCGTGATGCAGCTTGCCCATGGAGAGGGCACGCACGCACAGGTCGATATCGGTGGCCGCCACCGGTTTGCCGCTGGAGGACACATAATCGGCGGGCCCCGCGACAAAGGCGACCTTCGGGGTGTGCTGTCGCTGGGCGGCCTCGGTAATTTGCCTGATGAGACCCATACGCACCGCTCCATGGGCGCGGATGGTTTCGAACATAGCGAGTGCCTTGGGGTCGCCATTGATGGCGTCCTGCAACTCGGTACCCCTGTAACCGATGGCCTCGGCGTTCAGGAAGATGGTCGGGATGCCCGCGTTGATCAGGGTCGCCTTGAAGGTACCGACCCCCGGGACCTCGAGATCGTCCACCAGATTGCCGGTGGGGAACATGGAGCCCCCGCCCTCGCCTTCACCCTCATCGGCCGGGTCGAGAAACTCCAGTTGCACCTCGGCGGCGGGGAAGGTCACGCCATCGAGTTCGAAATCTCCCGTTTCCTGAACGGCACCCCCGCTGATGGGCACCCGGGCGATGATGGTCTTGCCGATATTTGCCTGCCAGATGCGCACGGTCGCCATGCCGTCCTGGGGGATGCGGCCGGGATCGACCAGGCCCTGGCTGATGGCGAAGGGCCCGACGGCAGCGGAGAGGTTGCCACAGTTGCCGCTCCAGTCCACGAAGGCCTTGTCAATGGCAACCTGGCCAAAGAGGTAGTCCACATCGTGATCGGGCCGGCTGCTCCGGGTCAGGATGACGGTCTTGCTGGTGCTGGAGGTGGCTCCGCCCATGCCGTCGATCTGCTTACCGTAGGGGTCAGGGCTGCCAATGACACGGAGTAGCAGTTGGTCCCGAGCCGCGCCAGGCACCTGAGCGGCCGGAGGCAGATCCTGAAGGCGGAAGAAGACGCCCTTGCTGGTGCCACCACGCATATAGGTGGCGGGGATTTTGATCTGGGGTAAGTGGGACATGGGGCTAAACCGCCTGGGTGGATGCAAGAAAGTCCTGGGCGAAGCGCTGGAGGACCCCGCCGGCCTCATAGATCAGGACCTCCTCAGCCGTATCGAGACGGCAGGTCACGGGTACCTCGAGACGCTCGCCATTCTGGCGATGGATCACCAGGGTGAGATCGGTGCGCGGCTGGCGAACGCCGATCACGTCGAAAGTCTCGGTGCCGTCGATACCCAGGGTCAGGCGGTTGACACCCGGCTTGAACTCCAGGGGGAGTACCCCCATGCCCACCAGGTTGGTGCGGTGGATGCGCTCAAAACCCTCGGCGACGATCGCCTCCACCCCCGCCAGCCGCACCCCCTTGGCGGCCCAGTCACGGGAGGAGCCCTGACCATAGTCGGCACCGGCGATGATGATCAGTGGCTGCCGGCGATTCATGTAGGTCTCGATGGCCTCCCACATGCGCATGACCTGGCCGTCCGGCTCGACACGGGCCAGCGACCCCCTCTTCACCTGACCATCGACAAGGGCCATTTCGTTCACCAACTGGGGGTTGGCGAAGGTCGCGCGCTGGGCGGTCAGATGGTCCCCGCGGTGGGTGGCGTAGGAATTAAAGTCCTCCTCCGGCAGGCCCATCTTGGCCAGATACTCCCCTGAAGCGCTATCCCGCAGAATGGCGTTGGAGGGCGACAGGTGATCGGTGGTGATGTTGTCCCCCAGCACCGCCAGCGGCCTCATGCCCTTCAGGGTGCGTTCGCCAGCCAGGGCGCCCTCCCAGTAGGGCGGACGGCGGATGTAGGTGGAAAGGGGACGCCAATCGTAGAGCGGGCTCTTGGCCTCCTCCACTGTGCCCAGATCGAACATGGGGATGTAGACCTGCCGGAACTGTTCTGGCCTCACGCTGGCCGCCACGATGGCGTCGATCTCCTCGTCGCTCGGCCACAGATCCTTGAGCCTGATCGGGTTGCCGTCCTGGTCATGACCCAGGGCATCCTGCTCGATGTCGAAACGGATGGTACCGGCGATGGCATAGGCGACCACCAGCGGCGGCGAGGCCAGAAAGGCCTGTTTGGCATAGGGGTGGATGCGGCCATCGAAGTTGCGGTTCCCCGACAGCACGGCGGTGGTATAGAGATCACGGTCGATGATCTCCTGTTGGATCCGCGGGTCCAGGGCACCAGACATGCCGTTGCAGGTAGTGCAGGCATAGGCGACGATGCCAAAACCCAGCTCCTCCATCTCAGTCAGCAGACCGGCCTCCTCCAGATAGAGTCTGGCGACCTTGGAACCCGGGGCGAAGGAGGACTTGACCCAGGGCTTGCGCACCAGACCCAGTTGGTTGGCCTTGCGAGCAAGCAGGCCGGCAGCGACCACGTTGCGCGGGTTGGAGGTGTTGGTGCAACTGGTGATGGCGGCGATGATCACCGCACCATCCGGCAACTGGCCGGCGGCCTCCTCGGCCTTGGCGGCAGCCAGTTTGGCCACGTCGGCAATGCCGCGCTCCCGCAAATCGGAGGTCGGCAGGCGCTTGTGCGGGTTGGACGGGCCAGCCATGTTGCGCACGACCCTGGAGAGATCGAACTCCAGCAGTCGCGGGTATTCGACCCCGGCCAGGCTGTCGGCCCACAGGCCGGCGGCCTTGGCGTAATTTTCGACTAGGGCGACCTGCTCCGGCTCGCGGCCGGTCAGCTTCAGGTAGTCGAGGGTCTGCTGGTCGATGTAGAACATGGCCGCCGTGGCGCCATACTCCGGGCACATGTTGGAGATGGTGGCACGGTCACCAATGGATAGGCTGTCAGCCCCCGCGCCGAAAAACTCGACGAAGGCACCCACGACGCGCTCCTTACGCAGAAACTCGGTCAGGGCCAGGACGATGTCGGTAGCGGTGATGCCCGGCTGGCGCCTGCCGGTCAGCCTGACGCCGACGATGTCGGGCAGGCGCATCATGGAGGCGCGGCCGAGCATCACGGTTTCCGCCTCCAGACCGCCAACGCCGATGGCGATCACGCCTAGGGCGTCGACGTGGGGGGTATGGCTGTCGGTGCCGACACAGGTGTCCGGGAAGGCCACGCCATCACGGGCCTGGATCACCGGCGACATCTTCTCCAGGTTGATCTGATGCATGATGCCATTGCCAGCAGGGATGACATCGACATTCTTGAACGCGGTCTTGGTCCAGTCGATGAAATGGAAGCGGTCCTCGTTACGCCGGTCCTCGATGGCGCGGTTTTTGGCGAAGGCGTCCGGATCGAAGCCGCCACATTCCACGGCCAGCGAGTGGTCGACGATCAGTTGGGTGGGCACCACCGGGTTCACCTGGGCCGGGTCCCCCCCTTGCTCTGCGATCGCGTCGCGCAGCCCGGCCAGGTCTACCAGGGCGGTCTGGCCCAGGATGTCATGGCACACCACCCGGGCCGGAAACCAGGGGAAATCCAGTTCCTGCTTGCCCTCGATAATCTGCCGCAGGGAGGCGGTCAGGCTGGCCGGGTCGCAGCGGCGCACCAGATTTTCGGCGAAGACACGCGAGCTGTAGGGCAGCTTGTCATAGGCGCCGGGCTGGATCGCTTCTACCGCGGCACGGGTATCGAAATAATCCAGGGTGGTACCGGGCAGGGGTTTGCGGTTAGCGATATTCATGAGTATTGCTTTTGTTTAGGTAACGATAGAGGCCGCGGCGGCAGGCGTTAGGAGTGACCCCGGCAGGCCCACGCAGGGGAGGTCGGCACCCCGTAAGCAAAACCGCCAGAAGACCACCCGCGCCTGAACGAGGCTGTCATGGCGCGGCCTGGGGCTCAGCCCGAACCCTCAGCGCTGCGCGAGGGGCACCCAGGGGCGGTTTTCCGGACCCACATAGGTAGCGCTCGGACGGATGATCTTGTTGTCGATGCGCTGCTCGATGATGTGAGCGGTCCAGCCGGCGGTACGGGAAATGACGAACAGGGGGGTGAACATAGGCGTGGGAACGCCCATCATGCGGTAGCTCACCGCGGAGAACCAATCCAGGTTGGGGAACATCTTCTTGAGATCCCACATGATGGTTTCCAGACGCTCGGCGATGTCATAGCAGAGATGGTCCCCCATGTCGTCGGACAGCTCCTTGGCGACACGTTTGATGACCTGATTGCGCGGATCACTGATGGTGTAGACCGGGTGGCCGAAGCCAATGACGATCTCCTTCCGCTCCATGCGGGCGCGAATATCGGCCTCGGCCTCGTCCGGGCTGCCATAACGGCATTGGATGTCGCAGGCCGCCTCATTGGCGCCACCATGCTTGGGGCCCCGCAAGGCGCCGATGGCCCCGGTAACGCAGGAATAGATGTCCGCCGCCGTTCCGGCAATGACGCGCGCCGTGAAGGTGGAGGCATTGAATTCATGCTCGGCGTAGAGGTTCAGGGAGGTTTGCATGGCGCGTACATGCAGGTCCGAGGGCCGACGACCATGGAGCAGATGCAGGAAATGGGCGGCGATGGACTCATCGTCGGTTTCCTCGTCGATGCGGCGGCCATGGTGACTGAAGTGGTACCAGTAGAGCAGCATGGAACCAAAGCTGGCGATGAGGCGATCGCCGATACCGCGCGCCGCCGCCAAGGGTTGGGCCTCCTTCTCCGGTTCTAGGGTGCCGAGCACCGAGGCGCCGGTACGCAGCACGTCCATGGGGTGGGCGGAGGCGGGCAGTTGCTCCAGCACGATCTTGAGGGCCGCGGGCAGGTCGCGCTGGGACTTGAGGTGACGCTTGTATTCCAGCAACTGGCCCTGGTTGGGTAATTCACCGTGGATCAACAGATAGGCGATCTCCTCGAATTCCGCGATGTCCGCGAATTCGAGGATGTCATAACCCCGATAGTGCAGATCATTACCGGTGCGACCGACGGTGCAGATGGCGGTATTGCCGGCGGCGGTTCCGGACAGGGCGACGGACTTCTTGACCTTGGGGGCCTGGGCAGCTTCTGGCTGGCTCATGATGAAACTCCAGTGGTGTCGATCAATGTTATGGGAATGGGACTCAGTCTTCCCCACCCGCGGAAAAGAGGGCATCCAGCTTTTGTTCGAAGGCGTGATAACCCAGGTAGTCATACAACTCCATGCGGGTCTGCATGGTGTCCACGACTCCCTGCTGGCTGCCGTCGCGGCGAATAGCCTGATAGACATGGAGGGCGGCCTTGTTCATGGCGCGGAAGGCGGACAAGGGGTAGAGCACCAAGGCGACGCCCGCCTGGCCCAGTTCCTGAACACTGTAGAGAGGGGTGGAGCCGAACTCGGTGATGTTGGCCAGCACCGGCACGCCCACGGCCTGGGCAAACTGCTGATACTGATCTAGTTCGGTCATGGCCTCGGGGAAGATCATATCCGCCCCCGCCTCGACGCAGGCGCAGGCCCTATCGATGGCGGACTGGAAACCTTCCACCGCAAGGGCATCGGTTCGGGCCATGATGACGAAACCATCACGGACGGCATCGACCGCCGCCTTGATACGATCGACCATCTCGGCCTGAGAAACGATGGCCTTACCGGGACGATGGCCACAGCGCTTGGACTGAACCTGATCCTCGATGTGACAACCCGCGGCACCAGCCCGCATCAGTTCGCGCACGGTGCGCTCGATGTTGAAGGCACTGGGACCCAGGCCGGTGTCGGCATCCACCAGTAGGGGCGCCTGAGTGACATAGGTAATGCGTCGCACATCCTCGCAGACATCGTGGAGGTTGCTGATCCCCAGATCCGGCAGACCCAGGGAGCCTGCGGCCACGCCGCCACCGGAGAGGTAGAGGGCGCGATAACCGACGCGCTCGGCCATCATGGCGTGATAGGCATTGATGGCGCCGACGACTTGCAAGGGCTGCTCCTCGCCGACGGCCTGGCGCAAACGAGCGCCGGGGGACAGGGATAGGTTCATGAGGTGATTCTCGCTCTGCTGCTAATGGGTCAGGGGGGCCGGTTGTGGCCAGTCGCCGCTCAGACGCCGCTCCACCTGCTGGCGTGAGGCGCGGATGTGGCGACGCATCAGGATCTCCGCCAACTCGCCATCGCGCTCGGCGATGGCCTCGACGATCTGGCCATGCTCCCGCAAGGCCGTGGGCGCGCGGGGCCCGACCATGCCAAACTGGCAGCGATACATGCGTACCAGGTGGTAGAGGTCATTCCCCAGCAGATCTTGGAGCCGGGCATTGTGACTGCCGCGGACGATACAGAAGTGAAAGTCCAGATCGCCCTCACTTTGGTAATAAGCCAGGCCACGATCCTGGGCGACCTGACGTTCGTGGAGGGCGATTAGGGCACGCAGTTCCTCGACCTCCGTCGCGCTCATGCGCTCTGCCGCCAGACGTGACGCCAGGCCCTCTAGGGCCTCACGCAGGTAATACAGATCCAGCAACTGGGCGATGCTGAGATCGATCACGCGGGCCCCGACATTGGGCCGTCGCACCACCAGGCTGGAGGACTCCAGACGCCTCATAGCCTCCCTCAGCGGACCCCGGCTGATGCCGTAGCGCCGGGCCAGTTCGGGCTCGTTCATCTTCGAGCCCGGTGGGATCTGGCCCTCCACGATTTCCCGCCGCATACGGGTGAAGATCTGGTCGGCCAGGGTGATGTCCTGATCGATCATGGGCTGGACTCGGGCCGGGGTGCGATACCACTCCTGACGTCAGGCCCCGGCGTGATGGGCGTAGCCAATGGTCTGGAGCTTGGCCTCGATCTCATCCAGAATGGCCGGATCATCGATGGTCGCCGGCATGTTGTAGGCCTGTCCATCCGCGATGCGCTTCATGGTGCCACGCAAGATCTTGCCGGACCGGGTCTTGGGCAGGCGCTCGACCACGACGACCTTCTTGAAGTCCGCCACCGGGCCTATCTTCTCCCGCACCAGGGCCACCAACTCCCGGTCTATCTGTTCCACCGGCTTCTCGACACCGCTCTTGAGCACCACCAAGCCTAGGGGGACCTCGCCCTTAAGGGCATCCGCGACGCCGATGACGGCGCACTCGGCGACATCCGGGTGAGAGGACAGAACCTCTTCCATGCCACCGGTGGAGAGGCGGTGACCGGCAACGTTGATGATGTCGTCGATGCGACTCATGATGAAGAGGTAGCCCTCCGCGTCCTTCATGCCGGCATCTCCGGTCAGGTAGTAACCCGGCTCGGCGCTCAGATAGGAATCGACATAGCGGTCATCGTTCTGCCACAGGGTCGGAAGGCAGGCGGGTGGTAGGGGCAACTTGATCATGATGCGGCCAATCTGGCCCGGGGCCTGCTCGTGGCCATCGTCATCCAGAATGCGCACGTCATAGCCAGGCACGGCCTTGGTCGGTGAACCGGGTTTGACCGGCAGGGGCTCGATACCCAGACAATTGGCGGCGATCCCCCAGCCAGTCTCGGTCTGCCACCAGTGGTCGATGACCGGTACCTTGAGGATGGTCTCGGCCCACTGCAGCGTATCCGGATCGCAGCGCTCCCCAGCGAGGAAGAGGGCGCGAAATCCCGACATGTCGTAGCGCGCCAGGTGTTCGGCCTTGGAATCCACCCGTTTGATGGCCCGGAAGGCGGTGGGGGCCGTGAACATGACCGAGACCCCATGCTCGCTGATGACCCGCCAGAAGGCGCCGGCGTCAGGGGTGCCTACGGGCTTGCCCTCGTAAATGAGGGTGGTGCAGCCATAGAGCAGAGGGGCGTAGACGATATATGAGTGACCCACCACCCAGCCGACGTCGGAGGCGGCCCAAAAGACCTCGCCCGGTGCCATGGCATAAAGGTTTTTCATGCTCCAGTACATGGCCACGGCATGACCGCCATTGTCCCGAACGACGCCCTTGGGTATGCCCGTAGTCCCGGAGGTGTAGAGGATATAGAGGGGATCGGTGGCGGCTACGGAGACACAGGGATGGGGCAGGGCGGCGGCCATGGCCTCCTCCCAGTCGAAATCGCGGCCAGCGATCAGGGTCCCCGGCTCCTGGGGACGCCGCAACACCAGACAGCTCTCAGGCTTGTGGGAGGACATCTCGATGGCCTGATCGAGCAGGGGTTTGTAGTGCACCACCCGGTTGGGCTCGATACCGCAGGAGCCCGCGACCATGACCTTGGGCTTGGCATCCTCGACACGGGTCGAAAGCTCGCGGGCGGAGAATCCACCGAAAACCACGGAATGGATGGCGCCCAGACGGGCGCAGGCCAGCATGGCGATGGCGGCCTCGGGGACCATGGGCATGTAGATGATGACGCGGTCACCCTTGACCACGCCCAGGTTGGCGAGGGCACCTGCACAACGGGAAACCAGGTCCAGGAGTTGGGCGTAGCTGATGGTGAGCTGAGTGCCCGTGACAGGGCTGTCATAGATGATGGCGGCCTGGTCACCGCGCCCGGCCTCGACATGACGATCCACGGCGTTGTAGCAGGTGTTCAACATGCCGCCGGCGAACCAGCGATAGAAGGGAGGCTTGCTGTCGTCCAGCACCCGATCCCAGGTCTTATCCCAATGGAGCGCTTGGGCAGCCTCTCCCCAAAAGCCCTCGGGATCGGACAGGGAACGCTGATAGACCTCTTCGTAAGTCATGACCATCTCTCCTCGGTGAATGATGTGAGCCTGCGTTGTTATGATCGCGGACGCATCGGGACGCCCGTCTGCCACGACCGATTGTCTACAATCTGTCTTGGTAATGGCAAAAATACTCTCAATTTGCTGTGTGTCAATCCCCTTTGTCGACAATACTGGGCATTTAACTCCTTTACTGACCAGTAGGCCCGGTCAAGAGGATGCCCCCCCGCCACCCCGGTGTAACATGCCCCAGAGTCCGAACCCGGCCATCACCAGGACCAGGGCCACCGTGGCCAGAAAGCCTAGCCAGCCCAAATGGCGATAAACCTCCACCGCCAGCCAGGAACCCAAACTCCCCCCCGCATAGTAGGCGGCGATATAGATGCCGTTGACCACCCCCCGTTGCAGCCCCCCCAACTGGTTGATCTGGCCCGAGAGACGCGTATGGATGAGGAACATGCCCCCACAAAAGGCGAACATGGCCAGATAGACGCCACCTGCCCCGGACCAGGCGAAGAGCAGGAGACCGAGGGCATAGAGCCCCAAACCCAGGCTGTAGAGGGGGCCCTCGGAGTGGAACAGGTGGCTCAGGCGTTCGGCATTGAGGGAGACCAGCAGACCTGAAAGGTAGCCCAGATACGCAAAGCCGATACCCGCGGCACCCGTTCCCGGGTCTTGCCCGGCCATATGGAAGGGCAGGACATTCAGCACCGCCGCAAAGACGAAGAAGATCGAAAATACGGTGAGATAGGCCTGAGGTGTACCTGGCCTTGCCATCACGACCAGAAAGACGCGAGGTGTCACCCGTAGAAAGCGGCTCTCCTGGCTCCCCGGCAGACTCAGGGCCCAAAGGCCCATAACCAGTAAGGCCGGAGACCAGATGCCCAGCGCCACCCGCCAATCCCATACCGAAGCCACCAGGCCACTGAGGGCGCGGCCAGAGAAACCACCGAGGATAGTGGAGGCAATATACCAGGCAAGGGCCTGACGCAGGTTCTCGGTGGTGGCCGAGGACGCGACGAAGGTCATGAGGGCAGTGAAGAGGGCCGGCAGGCAGAGGCCCGTCAAGAGGCGCAGCGCCAACAATAGCCACCAGTCGTCGGCCAGGGCCAGACCGATCTGGCACAAACCCAGCAGCAAGGCCGATCCCGCCAGCATGGGGCGAGCCGGTACCGATTCCAGCAGATAGCCATAAACCAGGGGGGCCACAGCCAGGGGCAACATGGCCAGGGTAATGAGAAGGGAGGCATCCGTTGGCCCCTTGCCAAAGGCCTCCGCCAACACCGGTAACAGGGGTTGCGGGGCATAAAGGGTGCTGAAGCCACAGACCGTCAGCAGCA
>CAZFZB010000094.1:0-3273 GCA_964523415.1 uncultured Chromatiaceae bacterium
CGCAGCAGGCCATAGGCCACCCCTACCTGAGCGTATTCCGCGATGGTGGGCTCCGACATGGGCGGCAAGGCATCCGAGTCTGTATAACGGCGCAGCACCGGATAGGCGTCCGCATAGTCCCTGGCGTCTTTGGGTTGCGGGCTGGAGGGCTTCTCGGGGGGGAAGTAACCCTCGTTGACAGCGCGCATCTCCGCCCACAAGGCCGGTAGGTGATAGTGGGGCCCATGCACGGGAATGCCGCGCAGGGGTTCCGCCACATCATCCAGCTTCGACAACAGGGAGAGGGGGAAACGGGGCGACAGCGCCCCCAGGCCGGTGATGTAGCTGATCCCCTGGGGATTGGCGCCCAACTGAGGGTTAGGGGTCAGCCAGGCCCAGTCCCGATAACTGTCCTTGCCGGTAAGATGGTAGGCCTGCAACAGCGGCAGGGTAGCTGCGGTCGAGCGGCCAAAGGAACCCCAGCCCGCCCATTGAATGGCATGATGAGTCGGTGCCCGGAAGGGATGGGCCTCCCCCTCGCGTATCCGCCAATCCGCCGCGGCCAGGAAGGCCCCCCGCGCCTGTTGGTAAAGCACCGGATCGCTGCTCGAGTCCGCCGTCATCAGATAGGCCCAGAGCGCCGCCAGCCCCTGATCCTTGAAGGAGATATTGCTGGTCACATCCACCTTCAAGTCTTGCGCCCTGCGACGATAGGCCTCTCCATAGGACTGGCGCCCCGTGGTGCGATACAACTCCGCGCTGGCCCACAGCAGGTTGTCCTGGGCGGAGCTATCGGCATAATCCCCGGCGTGGATACCCTTCGGGTTTTGGTAGCGATCACCCTCGGCGGGCCATTGGGGATATGACTGGAGAAAATCCCAGGCGGCCTCCGCGGCCTTCAGTACCTTGGCGGCCCGTTCGGGGCGGTAATCCCGCAACAGGCGGGAATGAATGGCCGCGGCGGCAGCGAACACGGCGGTCGCATGGGTAGTTTTCTCGAATATCAGCCGGGGCTGATCGATACGGTAGGGGGGCACGCTATCCCAGTTCGCGCTGGCAATCCGGGAATAGACGTCCCCGTCATCAGGGTCCTGCATGGTCAGCAGCCAGTCCATGCCCCATTCGAGTTCATCCAGGACATCGGGCAGGCCGTTGCCACTCTCGGGGATGCCCAGGTCCCCATCCCGGAAGTTCCCCGGCGCGATATCCAGGGCCGCGCCGATCTGATACCAGACGGGCCCGGCGTTCACCACATATTGCCCAAAATCACCCGCATCGAACCAGCCCCGGGACACCGGGTGGCGACCGCCGGGGGCTTCGCCACGCCCCAAAGGGCTGGTCCCGACGTTGGCGTGAAAGACGCCGTCGAGCCGGGACAGCACCCCCCCCGCGGGCCGTTCGTAACCGGCATCGGCCCAGGGCGCGAGGATGGGTATGCCGTTGCGGCTGGCGTAGAAGAGGCGCATGACAGTCCGGTAGACGGGTTCATAGACCTCGGGGCCTATGACGAAGTCGTGAGAGATGCCGAGACCAGGGACCCGCAGGCGATAGCGTCCCGGCCTGGTCAGGGCCGAGAAGTCCGCTTCATACACATCATTGCCGCTCCAGGGATCGGCCCTGGCACGTAGTCTTGCCTCGCCGGTGAAGATCGCCTTGCCGGTGTCGACCGCGATCACCTCGAATTGGGCGGCATCGAGCGGCAGTGGCCCCAGGGTCCCCAGCCAATTACCGAGATAGGCGAATTTTTGCGCATGAGACGCATATCCCACCTGATTCACCTGAATCGAGCCCGAGATCCGCTCCGGGTGGTAAGAGACGGGAATGGCAGCCAGGGCCGGGCCCAGGGGGCGGCCATCCGCCCCTTGGGCACTGGAGATATCGAGCCGGTAATCTTGGCCTGGCTGCAGCGGGTAGGGGAAAAGGAGGTGGAGACGGGCCTCGATCAGCGGCTGGCGGTTGCCCTTAAGACCCACGACCTGCTGATCGCTGCCTGCCCCCGTGGCCCCGAGGGGCTCGCGGTAATGGGGATCGGTAGGGCTGGAGAGGCGATAGCGCCCGGGGTCAGCCGTGACGTGGGCGTGATCCAGGCCCTCCAGCCCCAGGCTAATGGCCCGGTCGGATCGGGTCTCCAGATAGCGGACCCCAGGGGCGGGCTTGGGCGCGATCTGACTGGCGGCGATGAGCGCGGGTGCCCAGCCCAAGGGGCTGGTGATGCCCGCCTGGTCGACACCCGCGGGGGGAGCGGAGCCGGCCAGGCCCGCCATGAGCCCAAGGGCCACGCCAAGTAACCGGGACTGACGCCCCCCTCTCAGCGGGGGGCGGGACGGTCCGGTCAATTGTTCGACTTTGAGTTCGAGAGCGAACTCTGCAGGACGATGCCGGTCTGGAGAGCGGTGATGGTCGGCACTATCTTGTCGAGCATGCGCGCCCAGGTCGAGAGACCCGTCGCGGGCACAAAGACAATGTCGCCGGGCTCCAACTGGACATCCTGGGCCTGTCCCGCTATGACCTTGTTGTAATCCGCGATGATGAGGGTCGGATTGGACAAGGATCCACGGATCACGTGGATACGTGACAGGTCGGCATCCTGGGTGAAGCCCTCGGCGATGGCGACGGTCCGGGATAGGGGCATTTCCTCGCGGAAGGCGAAGAGGTTGGGGAGATTGACCTCGCCGATGACATATACCTCCTTGGATAGCCCGGAGGGGATGCTAATGTAGTCACCGGACTGGAGCTGGATATTGAAGCGCATATCCCCCTGTCGCAGCAGACGTATGAAATCCACCGGCAATACCTTGCCTTCTCGGGAGACGAAGGCGTGGGTGAGATCGGCGAGTTCCACCGAACTGGCCCGGTACTGACCCTTGTTCAGGCCTCCGGCCTTGGCGATGGCATCCACCAGGCTGACATTAGTCTGGAGCGAATAGACGCCCGGTTTAACCACCTCACCGGAAATGGTGTAGTTCAGGCTATTGAACTGCTGCACGACCACGGTCACCTTGGGGGTCAGCAGATATTGCCTTAAGCGCTGGGTGAGATCGGAGGTCAACTCATCCACGGTCCGCCCCTCTGCCTGGACATCACCCACCAAGGGGAAGGAGATGTGACCATCCGGGCGCACCGGGATATCATCCAGGGTCAGATCCGGTTCGTCATAGACCGAGATTTTGAGCATATCCCCCTTGCCCAAACGGGGCTTGCTGCCCAGCGCCGCGACCATCTGGGTTAGCTCCGCGAGTTGCTGCTCGGAGGTCTTGCGCTGACTGATCTCCTGGGGGGGTGGCGGCTTGGCGA
>CAZFZB010000094.1:3373-8175 GCA_964523415.1 uncultured Chromatiaceae bacterium
TGCTGCTCGGAGGTCTTGCGCTGACTGATCTCCTGGGGGGGTGGCGGCTTGGCGACGAGCATGGGCGGAGGGTTATCGCTGGCAGCGTCCATCGGCGCCGTCGAGCTGCAGCCCCCGGCCAGGGTGCCGAATAGAATAGTCGCCAGACCGCTGGCCAGCAGCACAGAGGGAAGGTGGTACTTAGGGTCAGGCCGCATGTCCTTTGGCTCCGGCTTGTTGGTCTGGTTGGGAACGCTTGAAGCGCCAACGGCTACGCGATTTGGAGTCTTTGGGCCGAGCCTCCGGGGTGGTTTTCGGCTCGGGCCCGAAGATGGGGGTGATGCTCATTAGGTCGGCGGGGATCCCGGTGAGCACCACCGCGCGCAAGTTGACCCCACGGGCCTCCAGGGTGTCAATGATCGCGGCGATATCCGCCCGCCGGCTATGACCGCTGCGCAACACCAAGAGCGCATTGCCAATGACGGCAGCCGCCTCCAGGACCGTCTCCTGCGCGATCAAGGGGGGGAAATCAAAGAGGACATGCCGGTCGGGACCCGCCAGATGCGCCACGATCGCCTCGAATTGGCGGCTGCCCAGAGCCCCAAGCCCCTGGTCGTCGGATGGGAGTGGGCCCCCCGCCTCGATGAGACGCAACCCCGGGGTGGGTGTACTACGCACGGCGGGGACCCTGCCGCCGCGGAGGCTGGCATAGAGGCCCTGGGTAGTGACGTCAAGGCCCAGCAGTGCCGAGGATCTGACACCCGCCTGGGTGCGCAGATCGGCGTCCACCAGAGTGACGGTTCGCTCCTTGAGGGCGAGGGACAGGGCCAGGTTGGTGGCTACCAGGGTGCGCCCCGCCTCCGGCTCCAGACTGATCACGGCGAGGGTGCGCCAGTCATCCCCCTCGAGCTGACTATCCAGCTCATTGATAAATTTTCGGAATAGGATGGCGATCTCCCGAGCCGGCCGCCGGGGGTCGATGACAGGCTCTTCACCCGCCGGGACCTGTTGAAACTCGGCGACCAGTTCAACCCCTACGGTGCCGGTGGCGTCACGCGGACTGCGGAGGAAAGGGTCCCGGAGTTCCAGAAGTAGGGCTACGATAAGGCCAGCGCCTACACCCAGTAGGGTACCGCCGATCGCTACCAACTTGCGTTTCGAAGGCAGGGGCTCCAGGGGCGGGGTGGCAGGCTCGATAATGGTGAAGTTGGACTCATTGCGCTCCACCATAACATGAGCCTCTTCCACCCGGCTCGCCAGATTCTTTTCCAACGCCTCCGCCGCCTCGATACGGGCCTGCAACATTCGGTATTCCTTCTGTTTGGCGGCGAGCAGGGCGAGTTTATCCTTCATGCCCTGGGTTGTGCCCTCCAATGCCGACACCTGTGCCTCCCGCACCTTGATCGCATCGATCATTTCCTGAAGCTTCAAATCGAGGTCGGAACGCAGGTTGTTAGGCGAATAGGTATTCTCCGGGGCCGCCTCATCGTTGCTTTCCTTGATCATCTGTTCGAGAACCTCGATGCGCTTCTCGAGTTTGATGACCTTGGGATTCTCGCTGGTATAACGGCTGCGTGCCTCCTGTAACTGCCAACTGTAATCCGCGAGTCGCTGCTTGAGGGGACTGCGGTAGATCGTGGAGGTTACGATCATCTCCGGCTGAGCGGCGACCAGGGCCTCCAGGCGGATGCGGCTCGCCTGCATGGCCTCCGCCTCGGCAAGCTTGGTCTTGTACTCCGCGTCCAGCCGGGAGAGATCGCCGAGGAGCACCTGGATTTCGGCCTCGAAGTTGGAAATCTTATTGGCCGCCTTAAAGGCCAGGAATTCGGCGTTGATGTCTCGGAGCTTTTCCCTGGCCTCCTCTAACTGGGCGCTGTAGCTCGCGAAGGTCTCCTCCGCATCCTGCCGGCGGATGTCGCGGCTGCGTTCCACGAAGGCGGCCGCCACCTGATTCGCAAGCTGGGCGGCAATTTTGGGGTCCTTCCAGGTCACCTTGATCTGAAAAATATTGGAGTCCTTACCCAGAACGACCTCGGTGGCAGCGGCCAGGGTACGAGGTAAGGCCTTGACACCGGTCGTTTCCAGAACCTCGCGCAGGGAACTGGGGAATTTGAGGGTATCGATCTGGGTCTTGAGGTTGTATTGCTGCGGTTTGTAGGCCTGCCCGACCCCAAGGCTGAACTGATCCTGTTGGGTACGCATGATGAGCGCGACCACCGCCTCCCAATTGGGGTGGATCATGGTCAGGGCCATCGCAATGAAGCCAGAGCTGATAACCAGGGCGATACCGACCACGAGCCATATGCGTTTCCAGATGCCACGCAGGAAACGCATCGGGTCGATGCCACCCCTCTTGGGTTTGACAGGCTCGGCATCCTCCTCGCCAAGACCTGGAAAACCCGTGAAGGGGGGCGGGGCACTGCTATCGGCCGCCGATTCCGTTGGAGGCGAGGGCGCGGGCAGAGGCGGGAGCGGCGGCTCCCCGAGATCCCAGGCCACCTCCCCCACGGAGTCCCGGGGGGTTTCTTCAGCCGTCAGGGGATCAAATTCCCCGCCCGCAAGGCGTTGCCGACTTTGGCGCAGACTCAATTCGTCGCTCATAGGGCGTCGACGCTGGCCTCGAACAGTCCTCCATGCCGCCGCAGATCCTTCACCACCGTAGCGATGACGGCTTCATCGAAGTGACCCAGCCCCTGGTTACGTGCATGCTCCAACGCAAGTTTGCCGATCCGGTTGATCTCCCTGGGAATGCCCCGACTGGCACGGTGTAGGAGATCCATCGCCTCCCGGGAAAAGGGGAGGCGGCCCTGATAGCCGGCGACCTCCAGGCGGTGGAACAAATAGGGTTCAATCTCATCCTGGGTCAGGGCGCCCAGGTGGTAGCGCAGACTGATACGCTGGTCCACCTGGGGTAACCGGCGCACCCGCTGCCGCAGCTCCGGCTGACCGATCAGGATGACCGTAAGAAAATTCTGGCGTTCGGAGGCAATGTTGGTGAGCCCCTTAAGGGCATCGAGGCTGTCAGGGTCGAGTTGCTGCGCCTCGTCGAGCAAGACCACCAGATGGCGGTCGCGATTGGCCACCAACTCGGTAAGCAGGCGCTTAAAGGTGGAGAGCCGGCTATAGCGGTCGGTCAGATCCCGGGATTCGACGCGCTCACCGCGCATCTGGCTGATGATCTCCAACAGCAGGTCGTCGAACCCCAGCAGGCCATTTTCCACGCTCACGCGTAGATGCTGCTCTCCACCCAGGCGCGCGTGCAGCACGGTCCGCAGCAGGGTTTTGCCAGAGCCGATCTCGCCCGTGAGCAATCCCATGCCCATGTTGCGGTCCTCGGCCAGGAAGAGCAGACGCGAGAGCGCCTCCGCGTGTCCGCTGGAATGAAAAAAATAGCGGGTGTCGCGGGTGTTGTCGAAGGGTTGCCGGGGCGGGTTGGTCTCGCTCAAGCCCGCCGCTGTGGAGGTGTCCATGAGTGCGCCGCTTTGTGCCTGCGTCCGGTTTTCTCGATGATCGCTGGTAACCCGCAGTATATGCTACCTAGCCTCGGCGTGGTCAGAACTGATAACCAAATCAGGGCCAAGGAGCAACCCTGGACTTCATGGAACCGTCCTGATCAATCCAGGATAACTTAGGTCGTCCCCTTCCCGAAATGGCGCCGATACCAGGCCTCGACTGAGATCCGGGCGGGGGCGTCGAAGAGGCCTCCGATCCCGAAGCGCTTCATAAGCCAGATCACCAGCATGGGCAACAGGATCCCCGCCAGGCACCCCACGATCAGGTGAATCCATACATCACTGACGCCCATGAACCGGCTTAAAAGGATCCGGGCCCCGCTGCCAGCCAGGATGTGCATGACATAGATACCCATGGAGGCGCCCCCTAACGCCAGGACCCAGGGTTTTGGCGAGCGGGCGAGCCAGAGGCAGAGGCTGGCCACAGCCAGAATCGAGACGATGGCGACCAGCAGGGAGGCGACCCCCTTGTCGCCATACCGCATCCCCAGCCCGAAGTGGAAGCCGTACTGTACGATCAGGAAGGCGATGACACCGGCCATCGCCCAACGCCCTGGCTGCGGCGACAGTCTATCCTTGACGGTATTGAACCAGACCCCGAGGGCGAAAAAGACGAAGTTCTTGACCACATAGTCCGAGTGCATCGCCGATGGGATGCTTGCCTGGAAGACATAAGCCAGGGCACCAAGCGCCAGAACCCCCTGGATCAGACCCCGGGTGTCACGACGGTAGACCAGAATGGCGGTCAACATCACCAGAAAGAGGGCATAGAGAAACCAGAACTGGGCCCTGGGGTTCCAGAGCGCCAATACCTCGGTCAGGGGCACCTTGCCGTTGGTGTAGCGGCTGAGCCAGACCTCGGTTAACCCCTGGATCAGGGACCAGAGGATATAGGGGTACAAAATGGTATCCACCTTGTTGGCCACGAGGGCCAGGGAACCACGCCGATGCAAGGAATGCAGGAAAAAGATCCCCGAGAGGAAAAAGAACAGGGGCATGTGGAAGCTATAGACGATGCTGTCCACCCGTTCGTAGAGCGGCACATCCATGGGGATGCCCGCGTTAAATAGACCACGGGCCACATGACCATAGACCACCAGCACGATACCGATGGCCTTGGCGTAATCGACCCAGGCATCCCGTCCGCCACCGACGATAGTCGTTGTCCTTACCATGGTGCTATCCCCCCCGCGCCGGTTGAGCCAGGGGCCAGGCCACCCCCTTGAGGACCTGGGTCATGGCAGGGTAATACAGGGAGAAGATCAACCCCAAGGTGAGTTGAGTCAGGACCAGGGTCGTCCCCGGGGGCAG
>CAZFZB010000094.1:8275-11374 GCA_964523415.1 uncultured Chromatiaceae bacterium
GACCAATGCTGCCCCGGCAAGCCAGAGGTTATGCCGGTTGGGGGCGAGGTGACAGAACATGCCCAAAAAGAAAGGGAACAGCCAGGGGATTATGACAAAATTTCCTGGTTCTACAAATATATAGGCCAGGTATGCCATCCAGGCGGTATCACGTAGGCCGTCGGTAGCAAGCTTGAGGGCAAAGACCGCTACCGCAGCACCGAGATGAAACCAGGGGCCTGGCTTGAGGAAGCGCTGCACCAGATACAGGGTCAGTACGCCCACGGCTATGATCTGGAGTATGTCCATGTCGAAGGGAACCCAGAAATTGCTGAAGTCCTCTCTGGCCATGGGCGTGAAACTCAAACCCAACAGAAAGATCATGGCATAGGTGATGACCATCCCCGCCACCGGGTATTTGCCCACCTGAAAATTGGCGGTGATCCCGGAGACGGCGAAAAAGAGGATGGGGGTGAAACTCCCCAGAAAGGTCAGGGCCTTGGATGGCAGGTCAATCTGAAGTTGGGTATGGGCCAGGACCATCATGACACAGGCGACGCCCTTCAGAAGGTCGAGGGAAAAGTCTCGCACGGTAGCAGTCCCCGTTTTGAACTAAGCGACTCAACGTCTACGGATGCCGGTGGTGGGCCGGCCCTGAGGCAGGCTGAGCGCAGGTGGCGCAGCCGACTTGGGCGCACCCTGGCGCCGGGTCATCATCAGATACCACATGGCCAAGCGACTCTTTTTGTCGCGTTCCATTTTCAGCCGTTCGCGCTCGACCCGATCAAGGGAGGTAACAAAGCCGGCGAGCATGAAATAGGTCAGGGTGATCTGGAGGGTGCGAAAATTCCACTCCAGGGTACCCACCAGCCAATTGATGATGAAGGCGGTCAAGACCCCGATGGCAAAGACCCGTTCCAGGCTATCCTCACGTTTCAGGATGAAACGCAAACTGATCCACATGAAGTTAGCGGTCATCAGGGTAAAGAGGATGACACCGATGATTCCCATCTCGGCATAGTGGAGCCAAAAGATGTGGTGAGCGATGCCCCGATCCAGGGGTGCCAGATCCTCGCCGTAAGGCATATAGTTGATCGCATAGGAATAGTTGTTGAGTCCCACCCCAAAGAAATAGTCATCGCCCATGTGTCTGGATGCAATGTTGGCCCCATGGCGTGACTCCCCGGATTCCTCCGGGGCCGTCTCGAAACGCTCGATGATGGGCGGCAATATGACGGCCAAGGCCGGAATGGACAGCAGCACCATCAAGCCGATGGCCGAGAGCTTTTTCTTGATCTTGACGGATTTCTGTTTCAGAAAAAAAGACATGGTAATTATCAAGGTAAAGCCAATGACCGTGGTGGCCATACCCCCCCGGGAAAGTGTTGCCACACTGGTGAGGACCCCCGCCCCTAGTCCGGCCCAATAGATGAGGGAGCGTTTATCGAAGAGCTTTTCGCTGTCCTGCATGAGGGCGGCAAAGATAATGAAGTTCAAAATGTTTTGGAAAGTGGCAAGACCGTTCTGATGGTCGAAGGAACCCCGCGGTGGAAAAACCCCCCGGGTATATTTGTCCAGCAGAACCTGGACGAAGCTATAGAAGGTCATCCCCACCACTGTCCAGATAACAAAACGCAGGTCGTCCTCGCTGCGAATGAAATTGTAGGCAACCCAGAAGGTCACATAGGCGCGGATGATCTTGCTGACCCCAAACAGGGCGAACTGGGGTATCAGGGCGATGCTGATATTGAACAGGCAATAGGCCAGGTAAAGCGCCAACCACACCTCATTGGGATTGCGGGTATAGAGCGTACGCTTCTGCCAACGGGGTGCCTTGTGCATCGCCACGACCATGGTGATGGCGAGCCAATCGGTGACCCCGAACTCCAACCCGCGAATATCCCCGCGATACAGGGTATAGCTAAAGAGGGTCATCTTTACCGGGTTGATGGCCATGAACCAGATCCCGGCCATACAGACGCGATCCATCCAGGCGTATTTAAGGGCCAGGGGAATGGCAATGGCCAGGAAGCCGATCGTCAACGCCATGAAGACCAGGTGCTTGGCGAGGATGGGCTCGGACCATAGTTCGGAGGGGAGCGTCAACCTGAAGTACCTTTGAAGATCAGGGGTAGGCTCAGCGCTAGGTTGAGGGTTCGGTTACGACGCCCGGGGGCGGGTTGTTCATGAAAAACTCGATGCGAGTCGGTAGCGGTGGTACCCGGAGTTGGTGCTCCTGGCGGGCCTGATCCGGATAGAGCGGCTCGGCCGAAACCCGGATGAACCGAGTCTTGCTGCTGTACCAAAGGGGATAGGTCACGGGGGTACGGCCAATGGGTTTTCCATCCACAAAAATTTCGGCAGTGGTGGGGGAGGAGAGAATCTCCACCAGGGCATGGGTGACGCCCGGGGGTACCTGACTGCAGATTCCAGATGGCTTTTCGCAATTGGTGAGAAGGGCATTGCATTGGTTAGCCGGGGATGGACAGGTACGCTGTGGCGAGGCGCAACCCACTGCCAGGGTCGCGAGCGCCAACACCCCCGCAAGATCCCATCCGGTCATGCCCTGGCCACCCTCCGCAACTCCTCCAGGATCTCGGCCGCGGCCTTGTCCCAGGAAAAGAGAGGGGCGCGTGCCAGACCAAGTGCCACCAACCTTTCCTTTAGCTCGGGGTCGAGAAGTATCCGCCCCAAGGCATCGGCAATGGCGCCCGGATCCTGGGGATCGAACAGGAGCCCGGCATCGCCGACCACCTCCGGAATACTGGAGATGTCCGATGCGCAGACTGGCGTCCCCGAGGCCATGGCCTCCAGCAAGGGGATGCCAAAACCTTCAAAGAGGGAGGGAAAGGCCAGGACATCCGCCGCCGCATAGAGCACCGGCAGGGTTTCATTAGGCACGAAACCGGGCCGGATCACCGCCTCCTCGAGTCCCAGCTCCCGGATCCGAGCCTCGATGATTTCGGCCCCGCCCCAACGGCTGCCAACAAAGACCAGTTTGTGAGGCAGCCCGGTATCCGCCTTGAATCGGGCAAAGGCCTCCAGCAAGGTGACATGGTTCTTTCCTGGATGCTCCAGCCGGGCAATGTAAAGGATGAAATCCCGGGGTATGCCCAGTTC